>NZ_QMEB01000351.1 GCF_012912135.1 Brasilonema bromeliae SPC951
TCGCTGCTTTTTCTGATGCTTTGACTGTCTACACCCAGCAAGCCTTTCCCCAAGAATGGGCAACAACGCAAAATTGTCTCGGTGTTGCCTACGTTGATAGAATCAGAGGAGAGAAAGCACAAAATATAGAATTGGCGATCACTGCTTTTTCTGCTGCTTTAAGTGTCTACACTCGCGACGCTTTTCCCCAAGATTGGGCAATGACGCAAGGTAATCTCGGTAATGCTTACCGTCAAAGAATTCTAGGAGAGAAAGCACAAAATATAGAATTGGCGATCACTGCTTGTGATGATGCTTTAACTGTCTACACCCAGCATGACTTTCCCCAAGATTGGGCAGGAACGAAAAATAATCTCGGTAATGCTTACTGTGCAAGGATTCTAGGAGAGAAAGCAGAAAATATAGAATTGGCGATCGCTGCTTGTGATGATGCTTTGACTGTCATAACCCAGCAAGCCTTTCCCCAAGATTGGGCAAAAACGCAAAGTAATCTCGCTACTGCCTACGGAGAAAGAATCAGAGGAGACAAAGCAAAAAATATAGAATTGGCGATCGCTGCTTGTGATGATGCTTTGAGTGTCTACACCCAGCAAGACTTTCCCCAAGATTGGGCAAGAATGCAAAATAATCTCGGTGCTGCCTACGTTTATAAAATCAGAGGAGACAAAGCAGAAAATATAGAATTGGCGATCAATGCTTGTTCTGCTGCTTTGAGTGTCAGAACGCAGCAAGCCTTTCCCCTAGATTGGGCAAGAACGCAAAATAATCTCGGTGCTGCCTACGTTTATAGAATCAAAGGAGACAAAGCAGAAAATATAGAATTGGCGATCGCTGCTTTTTCTGCTGGTTTGAGTGTCTACACCCAGCAAGCCTTTCCCCAAGATTGGGCAAGAATGCAAGCTTGTCTCGGTGTTGCCTACTGTCAAAGAATCAGAGGAGACAAAGCCGAAAATATAGAATTGGCGATCGCTGCTTGTGATGATGCTTTGAGTGTCTACACCCAGCAAGCCTTTCCCCAAGATTGGGCGATGACGCAAAATAATCTCGGTCTTGCCTACGTTGAAAGAATCACAGGAGAGAAAGCACAAAATATAGAATTGGCGATCGCTGCTTGTTCTGCTGCTTTGACTGTCAGAACCCGCGAAGCCTTTCCCCAAAACTATGCAGAGACTTTATTTAACCTGGGGATGGCTTACCAAAATGCAAACCAGTTGACCTCAGCTTACAATACCTTTAAATCTGCTATTGACACAGTAGAATCTTTGCGGGAGGAAATACTATCTGGAGAGGAAACCAAGCGCAAACAAGCGGAAGAATGGAATCAACTTTATAGCCGCATGGTAGAAGTTTGCCTGAAATTGGTTAAGATAACCGAAGCGATTGAATATGTTGAACGTAGTAAAACCCGCAATTTAGTTGAACTGATCCTCAACCGTGACTTGAAAACCATCTTCCTCCCAGAAGTAGTTACTCGACTAGAAACATACAGAGATGAAATAACTACAGGACAATATCAAATCCAAAATGGCAAAGCTGAAAATTCAAAAGTCTTAGCACAACGTCTCCAAGAATTGCGACAGCAGCGTAATGAATTGCAAAACTGCTACTTACGCGTTGGTTATGATTTCAAATTTGACTCATTCCAGGCAACTTTGGATGAGCGTACAGCCATAATCGAGTGGTATATTCTCATTGATAAAATTCTGGCGTTTATTGTCATACCTAAAGGAGAGGTCACTGTTTGGCAATCTCAACCAGAAGATCAAGAAGCTTTTAGGAATTGGGTAAATCAATATTTGCAAAACTACGACAATCAAAAAAAACAGTGGCAGAATAGCTTAGGGGAAGAACTCAAAAAATTAGCTTCGATTCTGCACATTGATGAAATATTAACCAAAATACCAAACCATTGCGACCAACTGATCCTAATCCCTCATCGGTTCCTGCACTTATTCCCCCTTCATGCACTCCCAATAACAAGTCAAAATTCAAAATTCAAAATTCAAAATTATGAGGATTTGCCTTGTCTTGTGGATTTATTCCCTCGTGGTGTAGGTTATGCACCCAGTTGTCAACTTCTGCAACAAGTGCAAAAGCGAGAACGTCTTGATTTTCAATCCCTGTTTGCGATTCAAAACCCCACAGAAGACCTCTCTTTTACTGACTTGGAAGTAGAAAGCATATTATCTTACTTTCCCGGACATCAACTATTACCCAAAAAACAAGCCACAAAAGCTGCCTTATCTGAAGCAGCAACACAATTAAAAGAAGTGAATTATCTCCACTTTTCTTGTCACGGTTTCTTCAACTTAAATTCTCCCCAAAATTCTTGTTTAGTGCTAGCAGATGCCTATGTTTCTCCCATTCCCGCTAATGCTAGCCGCGAAAGATATCTAAAAGTACCTGATGACAAAACTATAGATTTAAGTAAATGCCTGACATTGGGTAATTTGTTTGAGCTAAATGAGCGAGGTGAGCTAATTTTCGACTTTAGTCAATCTCGTCTCGTGGTTCTTTCAGCCTGCGAAACAGGCTTAATCGACTTCCAGAACACCAGCGATGAATATATCGGTTTACCCAGTGGGTTTCTCTATGCAGGTAGTAGCAGTGTTGTAAGTAGTTTATGGACGGTAAACGATTTATCAACATCCTTTTTGATGATTAAGTTCATTCAAATTTTGAAGTCTGCTACAGATATGTCAGTACCACTTGCTATGAATCAAGCGCAGCGGTGGTTGCGGGATGCTACAAAGGAAGAGTTACAGGAATGGATGATTCAATTGCCTTTAGATAGCACCAAGAAAGGACAGATACGTCGTCAAATTAATAAGATGACTGGAGAGAAACCTTTCGACTCTCCTGATCATTGGGCTGCATTTACTGCTGTTGGCAAATAGGAGAAGAGTCATGTCTGATTATGAAATTATCGTTAATAATTTTGTCCATGTGTTGACAACTCAATCCTCATTGTTTTCCAAAGAAGATAGGGATGAATTAATTCAATTGATTGAGGAACAACCTGATGAAATCCAATCTCTCTCCAATGCTATTTCCGATTGGTGTTCAGAACATCCTGAAGTAGATGAGGCTTTAGCAGAAATTGAAGAATTAACAGAAAGAGCACCAGGGGAGAAGCGACCTACAAATATTCCCAAATACGAACTTGATAAAAAGAATATAATCAATGCTATTCAACAAAGTTCGTCATCTGCTAAGAAGGTAGACAAACCAACTCCTAATAATTGATATTTTGTGAAAATTTAGATCCCCGACTTCTTATAGAAGTCGGGGATCTGGACACCGCGACATTTATCATCATTCTAAAATGGATTATCTTTCAACAGTAAAGGTAGCTTATCCCAAACTAACTCTCTATGCTTTTCATCTGAAGCATAGCTTGGCACAAAAACCCAAAACCCCTGTAGAAAATGCCAACCATTTCTGGCAAAAATGCCAGCAACTTGGTAAACAACTTGGTGTGCCGAGATTAGAAACTTTACCTGCACTGATTGAAAAAGAAAATAATAAAAAAACTAGCATCACTGGGGAAATACTTCCCGAACGTATTTTAACTTTCACCGCCATTAAACATAACAAGAATCTACACTTAAGCGGCGAAGCTAATCCCCTAGAAATTCACGATACCTACGCGCTTGATTTAACTTTACGTTATCCCCACCCAGAGGTACAACTCACTGATTTAAGGGGACTAAATCCAGATGATTGCTTACTTCCGAAAAATATCAATGCTTCTCTAGGACAAACTTTAGTATTTTTTGCTCAACCTGTAGAAAGAATAGATGATGAGCAAGCCTTCGCTGATGCTTGTGTTGCAGCATTACTATCAGAAGAAACTGTCCGAAAAGTCAACATTTATTGTCAGCATCAAGGGCAACTATTAGGTAGTCCAATATTTGAATATAACAATGATGCTGACTCTCCTGAAGAACAGTGTCATTTATTAATTTGGTTAAATACCCATTCCGAAACTACAAAATTAGAAGAGAAAGGAGAATATTATTATCCTTTCATTGACCTTCTCCTTTGCCGCAGTAAAATTATTTACGCTCGTTCTGAAGCGATATGGTGTTATGAGCAAGCCAGATC
>NZ_QMEB01000352.1 GCF_012912135.1 Brasilonema bromeliae SPC951
ATCAGTACCCGCAGATGTGGAAATTTGGCTACCACGGCGTAGGAGTAATAAGTCTGTGACTCGCAGATTGATATTGCCGCCATTACCTGATGCTGATTCAGCGTTGAAACTCGCTGAGTTGTCCAAACGAATTTGGCGTGCGGTCACTTCAATGTTACCTGCATCCCCTTGTCCAAAACTCTTGGCATCAAGTGAAGCGTTATTGGTTAAAGACAGAGAATCAGCTTTAATTTGTATGTTTCCACCTTTTCCTTCTCCAGTGAAGCCTGCTGAGGTGAAAGCATAGCTGTTATCAAAAGAAACATTACCACGGGCATCAATTATCACATTCCCTCCATCCCCTTTTCGTAAGGTGAAGGCAGAAAGATAAGCGTTGGTTAAAGACAGAGAATCAGCCTTAATTTGTATGTTTCCACTTTTTCCTTCTCCAGTAAAGCCTGGTGAGGTATAAGCATTGCTGTTATCAAAAGAGACATTACCACGGACATCAATTATCACATTCCCTGCATCCCCTTTTCCACTGCTGCTGGCAAAAAGAACAGCGTTATTGGTTAAAGACAGAGAATCAGCCTTAATTTGTACGTTTCCACCTTTTCCTTCTCCAGTGTCGCCTACTGAGGTGGAAGCATTGCTGTTATCAAAAGAGACATTACCACGGACATCAATTATCACATCCCCTGCATCCCCTTTTCCAAAGGTGTTGGTAAAAAGAAAAGCTTTATTTAAAGACAGAGAATCAGCCTTAATTTGTATGTTTCCACCTTTTCCTTCTACATTGAAGCTTACTGTAGTGGAAGCACTGCTGTTATCAAAAGAAACATTACCACGGGCATCAATTATCACATCCCCTGCATCCCCTTTTCCAAAGGTGCTAGCAGAAAGAGAAGCTTTATTTAAAGACAGAGAATCAGCCTTAATTTGTATGTTTCCACCTTTTGCTTCTACATTGGAGCCTACTGAGGTGTCAGCACTGCTGTTATCAAAAAATACATTACGACGGGCTTCAATTATAACATTTCCTGCATCCCCTCGTCCATAGGTGTTGGTAAAAAGAAAAGCTTTGGTTAAAGACAGAGAATCAGCCTTAATTTGTATGTTTCCACCTTTTCCTTCTCCATTGGGGAATACTGTGGTGTTAGCACTGCTGTTATCAAAAGAGACATTACCACGGACATCAATGATCACATTCCCTGCATCCCCTTTTCCATCGGTGCTGGCAGAAAGATAAGCGTTATTGGTTAAAGACAGAGAATCAGCGCTAATTTGTATGTTTCCAGCTTTTCCTTCTGCACCTGATGACACATAATTAAAAATGCTGCTAGTTACGACTGTTATTTTCCCTTTTGCATTCAGCACAATATCTCCCGCCACAGTGCCATCAGAACCTAAATTAGGTCCAATGCCAGCACGGAGACGACTTTCGTTCATGTCTAAATTTCGAGCGTTGATTATAATGTTACCGCCTCCTGATGCGTATACATACACACCAGCGTTGTTAGTAAGTGATACATCAGCTAAGGCACTTTCAGTTGGAAAGCTAGCGCTCAATTTTTCGCCATCCACATTTAGCCCTACATTTCCAGAGGCTGCCAATCCTCCTAACTCAACTCTTCCACCATAAGCATTCAGCCGACCACCATCCATATTGACATTGCCACCCACTAGTAGCAAACTTTTACCATCAGGTACACGTAAACCTAATGCATCTTCTAATCCTGCTGGATCTTTTCCGGCTAGTGCAACTGAGTTATTTGTAATTGATGCAGCAGCTATTTGATTGAAAAATAAAGCTGAAGGATTTACCGTTAGCAGTGCAGGATTATTTGGATTGGTAGCACTAAAAAAACCTTGATTACCAAATTGAATGGCATTTGCTGTCGTTCCCACGAACGAACCACCAACATTCAGGCTGGCATCTTTACCAAAGATAATCCCATTTGGATTAATCAAAAACAGATTAGCTGTACCTAACGCTTTAATTATTCCATCAATATTTGAAACTGACGTACCTGTTACCCTACTAAAGATGTTCTGAATGTCCGCAGCATTATTAAAAGAAGCCGTACCGTTAGTTGGTACAGAAAACTGTTGAAAGCTGTGGAACAAGTTGCGTCCTGCGGTAGTTCCCCCATCGATATTGAAGGTGTTGCCATTTATGGTGACAGTGGAATTATTTGGTAGAGTGGCATCAGGTGTAATTTGGGCAGAAGCAGAATTTGCAGCCAAGGCGAACGCACCCCCCACCGCAATCCCTAAAAACCAACAAGTATTTCTAAAGGACATCGCACCCCCAAGTAAACAGCAGTTACCCAACATACAGTGTACCAGTGACAAGTAAACCATATTTGCGTAGACGGTTAATTGTCCTTGGTGAAGTCTTCTTTTGGTCAAATTAGTGCTTGCTTTCGGCAGAGAACGCCATTTTTTGCGGAAATTCGTCTATCGCTCATTTTACAAAAATTTATCTAATATCATGTCCGCTTAAATAGTTGTCATTGCGAACGCAGCGATAGCGGAGTGAAGCAATCCCAGACTCTTGCGATTGCTACCCTGCGGGAAGCCCCCTCCGGGGTCTACGTTTCACTCCGTTCCACTCGCAATGACATATCATAAGTATTTTGCCGCACATGATATGATACTAAGTTGCGTTCTAATGGAGAATTTACTGTGGCTGAGATTGCTTCGCTTCACTCCGTTACGCTCGCAATGACAGATTCGCTCTTTGAGTGCAACTTAGTATAAGTCATCAAGAAACCCGGTTTTATAAAACCGAGTTTCTCTTTCTATCTACAAAGATGATAACCAGTCCGAAATCTGCTGATTTACAACATCTGGTACTTCATCATGAGGACAATGACCAGCACCTGGAATTGGTACAATTTGGATATCTTTGCCATTCTCCCGCGCTTTTTCGTATATTTTTGCCCCAGTGATTGGTGTCCAAGGGTCATCTGCACCCCATATCACCAGCAATGGGCGCTCAACTTTGGGCAAAAGTTCTGTTGGAGAAGGACCTGGAGGTGCAGTGAGAATAGAGGTGAAAACTTGTTGCGCTCCTGGATCACAAGAAGGAGCATAGAGTAAGTCTACCAATTCATCGGTGACGGCTTCCCGGTTACGGTAAACTTGGTATAGAGTACGGCGAATTTGAGCTTTTTGACGGATGCGGTTGAAGACAAGTGCTCCGGTGATGCGCGATCGCACCAAAGAGTTAAAAGCCCCCATTGCAATACGTAGTGGTGGGTTCAACTCGTGCGATCGATGGCTCAACCCACCTGCACAGTTAATCAAAACGCCACCTGCAGCTATTTCCGGATGTTCCGCCACCACCGTTAAGCTCAAAAGTGCACCAATGGAGTTCCCGATAAATACAGCAGGTTCACTAATGTGTGCTGTCCAAAAATCCTTGAGCAGTTCCACCCACAGCTCTACTGTATAATTTAACGGAGCTTTATCAGAACCACCAAACCCCAAAAGGTCAAGAGCAAAAACTCGGTAGCCAGCGGCGGCTAAAACGGGGATATTTTTCCGCCAATGTCCAATAGAAGCACCAAAGCCATGAACCAGTACAAGGGGGCGTCCAGTACCCATGACAGTGTACTGAATTTTGTGACCTTGCCAAGTCCAAAAGAGTTTTTCAAAGCTAGTTGTTGCTTGCTGCTGCGTTGTTACAGTCATTATTAAGATTCTTAACGTTTTTCCTCATATATTCATTTTCTCTGATTTCAAAGGATTAGGAACAACGTTCTAAGTACGGTTTTGCGTAAAAACGAGCGTGTTTTTAAACGCACCAGGAGCGCAGAGTCAGCGCAGAGGGGAGCCAGCGCGTTGCGGGGGTTCCCCCCGTTGTAGCGACTGGCGTCGCAGAGTCTTTGTATAGAGAATTCGCGCTCGTATTGATGAAATGTTGTACTAAGTACTGGATTGCAATTGCCCAACTTCGTCTGGAGGGGATAAATCTAAGATTGAGTCATGTCAGCCGGGCTAAGTTCTCGCCGCCACTGTTTGAGAATCAGTGCTGACCAAAAAGTAAATCCCAATATAGCCAAACCAGTCAACCCATCAGTCCAGATA
>NZ_QMEB01000353.1:0-646 GCF_012912135.1 Brasilonema bromeliae SPC951
TCAGTTATCAGTACTTGTTACTCATAACCTTGATAACTGTTCACTGTGAAATCCACCTCAGCAAACTTGATAACTGTTCACTGCGGCTGGTACTGTTCACTGTTCACTGTTTTAACCGCCACTTAACAATCCCTGTAGCATTACAAGCAGTGATCCAAGCAGTCTAATGAACATTACGGTAAATGCGACTAATGCAATAGCAACTATGAACAATACAATAAAAACCCCAAATACAAACCACTTGTCTGCACTTTTCCTCTGCCTAGGAAACCTCAGATGATCTTCCAGTAGCTTAACATTACGCTCGTTCGCTTTCCAGGCGAAATCAAACAAGTCTCCTGCTATGGGTATTGCACCTACTAAGCCATCAATAATGATATTGATCATCATTCTACTTAAAGTTGCCGCAGGCGCTCCTAGTCGTGCAGCTTCAAGGACAATGTACGCTGAAAGCATGACTCCTAAAAAATCACCACCAACAGGTATTAATCCTATGATTGGATCTAGACCAATACTAACCTGCGTTCCTGGAACGGTAATAGCTCTATCGAGTAAGCGGCTTAACTGACGCAGCCTTCTTAAAGTTGGTGCTTTAACATCAGGTTCAATTATGGGGTAGGAAGGGGGAATTTCAGACATTAGGGCG
>NZ_QMEB01000353.1:656-4070 GCF_012912135.1 Brasilonema bromeliae SPC951
GAGTTTTTTAAACCGTTAAATATTTTAACTCTCTAATTGGGAATGGGAATACTTGATCTTTGGTATTGTAAAACTTCGTTAAAATAGTACAGATGGTGTAAAAAAAAATACCATCTCAAACAGCCAAAAAGAAAGGCTTTTTGTAAAGTGCGTGCCTGTAGGGCATATTTTTAATTTTTAGAGAAGTCACCACCCGGGGTTTTCTCGGCTGAAAATTTCGGTGATACGTGAATTTTGAATTGGAACGAAGTGGTAGTAGGCATTTATGACTCAAGAATTAACATCACAGTGGTTGGCAGAAATTAAAGCCCTCAAACAGCAGATTGCGGAACTTCAAGCCGAACAGGAGGCGGGGTGGCAAAGTGGCGAAAAATGGCGTAAACTTTACAACATTGAAGCAGAACAACGCCGTACAGATGCTCAGATGGCGCAGCAGACAATCGCGTCTTTAAAAGCAGAAATACAGCAAATTAAAGGTATTGAGGAAGCACGACTTGATGATCCCACTGCTGCAACAGCGATTGAACAACAAGTCGAACAACTAAAATCTGTGGAAGAATTGCAAGCAAAACTGATTTTGGTTACTAAAGAACGCGATCGCCTGCTACAAGCTTTGAAAACAGAACAAGACAACCACGCCCAAACGCGCAAAAGTTT
The DNA here is from genome assembly GCF_012912135.1 of Brasilonema bromeliae SPC951. Classification (GTDB taxonomy): domain Bacteria; phylum Cyanobacteriota; class Cyanobacteriia; order Cyanobacteriales; family Nostocaceae; genus Brasilonema; species Brasilonema bromeliae. Next base: position 1,314 of record NZ_QMEB01000353.1, read on the forward strand.
AACCACAGCTCTTGCTGATGCTATAGATGGTTTGACAAAGGAGAGGGAAGAGAGGGAGGGGAAATAGGCTGGGGAGTAGGGGAAGAAATTCAAAATTTTGAATTTTGCGGAAAGTGGGCGGTGTCGGTTTGGATCCGGTCCAACTTTCCAAGACGAATGAGCGAATTTTGAATTGATCTGTCTCCTTGTCTCCCTGTGCTTTAGTCTTCTAAAATCCCATTGCCTCTGCGACTGCTAACAGTTCTGGCTCAATGCCTTGTTTAAATTTGCTATGGCTGTGTTTGATAGCTGTATCTGGATCTTTGAGACCATTACCAGTCAGGACGCAAACGACTGTCGCGCCTGTGGGAACTTGGTCTTTCACCTGTAACAAACCAGCGACGGAAGCGGCGCTAGCGGGTTCGCAGAAAATTCCTTCTTCGGATGCCAAAAGGCGATAGGCATCAAGTATTTCCGCATCGGTGACGGCGTGGAATTTGCCCGCGCTTGCTTGTTGGGCTGCTACCGCTTTTTCCCAGCTGGCGGGCTTGCCAATACGAATTGCTGTAGCTATGGTTTCTGGATGTGCGACTGGCTGTCCTGTCACAAGGGGAGCTGCACCTGCTGCTTGGAATCCCATCATCTTAGGTAGGCGATCGCACTTTTGGGCTTGATGATATTGACAAAAACCCATCCAATATGCTGTGATATTTCCCGCATTCCCCACTGGGATGCACAGCCAGTCTGGAGCATTACCCAAAACATCAACAATTTCAAACGCCCCTGTTTTTTGACCTTCTAAGCGGTAAGGATTGACAGAGTTTACCAAAGTGACTGGATAAGTTTCGGCCATTTCGCGCACAATTTCTAGCGCTTGGTCAAAATTCCCTTTGATTGCCAGGACTTCTGCCCCATACAGCAACGCCTGTGCCAACTTGCCCAGCGCCACGTAGCCATCGGGAATTAAGACAAAGGCACGCATTCCTCCACGGCGAGCATAAGCTGCTGCTGCTGCTGAGGTGTTGCCCGTGCTGGCACAGATAACCGCTTTTGCTCCAGCTTCCTTTGCCTTAGAAATTGCCAATGTCATACCTCGGTCTTTAAAGCTACCAGTGGGGTTAAGACCATCGTATTTAACAAAGACACGCACTTGTCTACCAACAAGTTCTGCAATTGAGGGAACAGGTATTAATGGTGTATTGCCCTCCTGTAGAGTAACAACTGGTGTTTTTTCGTTGACAGGCAAGTACTCGCGATATTGTTCTATAAGTCCAAGCCAGGGTTGGCGATGAGATTTAGCAGCAGACAGGCTCAAAGTCACGGTATTTAAAAGCTCTTAGCTCCAATTGAAAACAGTATCTGGTATTTATTTTGCACCTTCAGTGCTATGCAAGCGCAAGGGGGTGCATCTAGGATCTATGGATTGGTGAAATTGTTCTTTGGAACAAAACTGTAGGATGTGCAGTCTCCTAAAATACAATTCTAAAGGATGTTTGTTAAAGTCAATATTGTCATATTGAAGTGCGGCAAAGTGAAAGATAACTCCATCAGCAAGGAGTTGCTGATTTGGCGTAACATGCTTGTACACGTTGCCGCTACGGTAATAGCACGACAGATGAATACTTTTCAAACATCCTTTGAGAGATGTTAAATTTGTGCGAGAAAAATATACAATTATTTAATGATTCTTAAAACTCGCCTATTATAATATCTCTAATGGTGTGAGTTGATTTATGGATAGATACGTCAATGTCTACATCTAGTGTGTCAGAAAAAGCAACCCAAAGTGTCTTGGCAAGCAAACTAAACAAGTGTTACTACCAAGCTGAGCAGTTAACAAAATTTATGCATTTGCAGGCAGAAGTCGATTGCTTGCTAGAGCAGTTGCAAAGTATGAAGACGGAAAAATCAATAACAAATAAGGAGGAATAGGTTAGTTTTCGGTAACGGTGCTAGCCCCATATAAGTAGGTCAGTGTGAATATTTATCGTTGAGACAAGGCAGAAGGCAGACGGCAGAAGGCAGAAGGGAAGAGGGTTTTAGCTAAGTTTACTTTTCGTTACATACTTCTGTTTATTTGCACCTTTCTACTTAGTCACAATATCATGACGAGCACGCAACTGAAAGCGGTGGTTGTTGTGCGAGCAAATTTTTAGACCAGAACTGTGGGCAGTCTCTACGAGCGAAGTTAGGGAATGCCCTAGTACGAGTCTAGCGAGACACATGATTGCGTCTGTTGCTTTCTTGCGATGGCAACGCCTGCCCTACGCCCCAATCCAGCGGAGCCGGATTGCCTTGTGCTGAAAGCACAGGGGCAGGGTTTTCCTCCAGAAAACCCTCCGGGCGTGATACGGGCGATGCTCCGGAGGAGCCGCCCCAAGGGGGCGATCGCAGTTCATAGTTGATCTTACTTTTCAAATCAGTATAAATAAATTGACATTATCGGATAAAAAAAGCGTGCGAGAACTGACCAGATTCTTGCAGCAATGATGCAAACGCAAGTGCGTGCTCTTTATACTTAGTGCCGCACCTTGCTAAATTTTTGGAGCTGTTTCTACTTTGTGCTTATCCGGGGGCGTTACGGATGCTGCGGGCGTTGGCGAAATGAGGTAATTGCATCCGGTGGATAATACACGAGATTGTTCGTGCGTGAAGTACGATGCACCAGATCTAAAAGCGACACAGAAAGCGTTTTTTACTTCCAACTTCCGACTTCCAACTTCTGACTTCCGACCAAGAAGGGGTGTAAGGGGAGCCAGTGCGTTGGGGAGCCAGTAC
>NZ_QMEB01000354.1 GCF_012912135.1 Brasilonema bromeliae SPC951
GAGACAGGTGAGACAGCGCGAATGACGGCTCTCCCTCACTTGGCGACTGCGAACCCGATAGCCGTAAGGCGTGGCGTTAGCGATAGGGCGAACCCGAAGGGTTATCAGTTCACTGTTCACTGTTCACTGATAACTGTTGAGCACGTTCCCAAAGGATAATTACTTAACTCGCTTCTTTTACCGCCTCAATCAAACGTGGCTTGTCTAAACCAATTTGATTCAAAAGTAACCACGATTGGATCAAGTCAGGACCATGCAAATCTCCTGTTAAGCCAGCGCGAAGTGCTTTCATCACCAAGCCTTTCTTGACGTTTTGTTCTTTAACGACTTGCTTAATAATTTCTTGAGCGCTAGTTTCAGTGAGTTGATGATTCTCCAAAGCAGCGATCACACTCTTGAGGGTAGCAGCAGAACCTTCTTGTTTTAGTTGAGCAGTTGCTTCGTCACTAAATTCAACTGTTTCTACAAAAAACAGTTTGCTCATAGCCACTGCATCGACAAGACGAGTTAAACTTGGACCAATTAAAGTGACAAGCTGATCCAACCAAGCACGTTCACGTCCTCCTGTCAATTGATATCCTGCTTCTTCCCAAGCAGGTATAAGCAAATCAGTCAGCTTATCCACTGACATATTGTGAATATACTGACTGTTTATCCAATCCAGCTTCGCCCAGTCAAATTTTGCCCCAGCTTTATTAACACGCTCAAAGCCAAATTGCTTGGCTGCTTCTTCCAAGGTGAAAATTTCCTGAGTCGAGTCTGGGGCTGACCAACCCAGCAATGTCATATAATTCACCATAGCTTCAGCAGTAAAGCCCATTTGCTTAAAGTCAAAAATGGATGTGACTCCATCTCGCTTGGAAAGCTTGCGTCCCTCTTGATTCAAAATCAAGGGTGTATGGGCAAACTCTGGCACTTTTGCGCCAAAAGCTTCATACAACAAAATTTGCTTAGCGGTGTTGGCGATGTGGTCTTCTCCCCGAATGACATGGGTAATTTGCATATCCATGTCATCCACGACAACAGCAAAATTGTACAGTGGGATACCAATACCATCTGCTGCGGCGCGAGCAATAACCATATCACCGCCTAAATCGCTACCTCGCCAAACCATCTTTCCCCGTACCAGGTCATTCCAGACAATTTCCCGGTCGTCATCAATTTTGAAACGAATGACAAAGTTACGCCCTTCGGCTTTATATGCGGCTTCTTGTTCTGGTGTAAGATTACGGTGACGGTTATCATAGCGCGGAGCTTCATTTCTGGCTTTCTGAGCCTCACGCAGCGCTTCTAATTCTTCTGGCGTGGTGTAGCAGCGATATGCTAATCCTTTCTCAAAGAGGGTTTGAACCGCTTGTTTGTAAATTTCCAGACGCTTCGTTTGGAAAAATGGTCCCTCATCCCATGTCAGTCCCAGCCAACGCAGACCTTGGAGAATATTTTCGGTGTATTCAGGACGCGATCGCTCCAAGTCTGTGTCTTCAATGCGCAGGATAAACTGACCACCGTGGTGGCGGGCAAACAACCAGTTAAATACAGCTGTCCTTGCTGTTCCAATGTGTAAATTCCCAGTTGGACTGGGGGCTATACGGACTCTAACAGTCACGGGCTTTTTCTCTCTTGTCTATATTTGTAAAACACGACTCATTTAGCTTAATATTAAGCCTTAAGCAATGAGCGCTGAGTTGTGAATAACTCACGACTCACGACGCGGAACTCAGCAATCAAGACTTTCAACGGGACTGACGGGGCTCGAACCCGCAACTTCCGCCGTGACAGGGCGGTGCTCTAACCAATTGAACTACAGTCCCTTAATTGGTCACTTTATTCATTATGACTATTTAGCTGAACATTGTCAAGCTTTTTTTTTAAATTCGTTATTAGTTATTGAGTGATGATTCACAGGGAACAGGGAACAGGGAACAGGGAACACCCGAACGCTTAACTCTTAACGCTTGACATACACTGTACGAAGCTTCGCAAAAATCTGCGGAGGAATCCTATATTATCAACGATTGAAATTAGGGACAAAACGCCGAAATAACCTGATAAGCGGTGGTTCCATCTTAAGTTTAAAGGCGAGTATCTGGGTTCGCTGAAGACGATTAAAGTTATTATCGCTTACAAGGATTAATGAAAGCTGACCATCAGGTAGTTTGGGACCTAGAGTTAAGCCCTCAATATTATCTAGCGCTACATCTAATTTTCTCAAATCCAAAAGTAGCTCTTTCTTGGTGGGTTTAATTTTGTTAATATCAACAGCTAAAAGACTATCAATATTATGAATGTCATCAGCACCTTCTAGAGAAATCTGAAACAGAGCAATAGAAAACCCAAAGCCAGTAAAAGTCCGCTCTAAACTGATAAAATGACTTTGATTGTCAAGCGCGGCTAAATCAGTTAAACCACTTGAAAATTGAGGAGACAATCTCGAAAAAATATTCAAGATTGGTGCGACTGCTTCAGTTTGGTAAAGAAATTCTTTCTCTGGTTGCTGAGTGAGCAAATTGTATTGCAAAATGCGGCAAGGACTGCTGATTTTTGGTTTCGCTTCTGGACCATCTTGAATCAGAGCATTTTCTGTGGCTGTAAACAAAGACTTGTTATTAGGTGTGATAGTCAGAGATTCAAATGCTAAGTTGTTACGGATACCTTGTTGACGACTTTTATCTGGCAAAAACTTGTTGGGAATTGGTAGTGTTCTCAACACTTGTCCAGAAGAGAGTGAAAATTCTTTAAGAAAAGGTGTTATCTGTTTGAGATTATCACCTTCAGAAGAAATATAAACAGTTTCTTTCTTAGTTAAGGCGATACCTTCTGAATCGATAGTACCACGGGGAAAAGTTTGACGACTTTCATTTAAGAGTGTCGTGACACCAACGGGGACAACTTTCTCATTTGTTAGTGTTCCATTGCTCAGGTCAATTTTTAATGTGTAGAAGCGAGCCGCAGCTTTTTCGCTGCGATCATCAGAAATCGTGTAAAAAAGTTGTTTTTTGGTATCGTAGGTTATTCCAGAAAACCCTCCCATGGGAGTTTTTTTGAAAGTGTAACCAGTGGGAAAACTCGCAGAACCAATAAAATTAATTTCAGTTATAGGATAATTTGGGGCAGGTACATTAATGATAAAGATGCTGATAAGAATTAGAAGAGGAATAAAAAAGAAAAGAATTCGTGGAAACTTAAATGTCTTTTTGACGAACTGCATTTTGAGTCATTGCTAAGCTGGGAAAATCACAAACACGATATCATATCATGTCTTGATGATTACTTATCAGAAAATTACGTTAGGGCAGTTACGTAAACGCTATGGGAGGGGAACTTCAACTGATTGTAGAGTTTCCTGATAGACAGCCTGTTGTGCTGACTGGACTTGCAGAATTAGATGAGGATTCTGAGACAGAAGAAGATGCGTATCTGCAGACGTAAGATTCTCGCTCTCATGTCTGTCGCTATTTGGCGAGATTTAACAGTTCCTTTGTAACTTGGCTGGCTGAGTTGTGCTCTTAGCGTTTCTCATTCCGGCTACTCACCTGTATACTACCGTTTACATTGTGTACACAAGTGACTATACCTCATTGACCTTCATTTGTATACAATATGTAGACATTAGTAGACAAGAGAAAATCCTTATTCGCCTGCACAATACTTTGGATTTTCTGGGGGCAAATTCAGTTGCTTGCGTAATTCCGGGTCATAGCAGGCTTGTTCCCAATTCTTAGCAGCTTTTACCTGCTGGAAGGTCAAGTTTTTAACTCCCTTAAGGTTGGTACAGATGGGTTCCTTTGTGAACGTTGTGGAACAGTTAAGGTCGGCACTACTGAGGTCGGCACTACTGAGGTCGGCACTACTGAGGTCGGCACTACTGAGGTCGGCAC
>NZ_QMEB01000355.1 GCF_012912135.1 Brasilonema bromeliae SPC951
TGTATATCATGATTTTATTTTTTATAATTTATAGGCTTTCTAACATCATATTTTCTTATCAATGACCATAACTCAACTTTGGACGGCTTTCACGGAAGCTGTCATTGCCTTCGTTGCTACCAATATTGATGATATCCTGATCCTGGTGCTATTTTTCTCACAAGTAAATGCCAATTTTCGGCGACGACATATTGTATTTGGTCAGTACCTTGGTTTTACAGCTATCATCATTGCTAGCCTACCAGGATTCTTTGGTGGCTTGTTCATCCCGCGAGAATGGATTGGATTCCTGGGATTACTACCCATAGCAATTGGTTTAAAGCTATTGGTGAATAAAGAACAAGAAACTACGCAAGTTCAAACAGTAACCACTGATTTTCAGCCCTCCTCACATAGTAACCCCATACTGTCTTTTCTCTTGAGTATTTTACACGCTCAAACTTATCAAGTCGCAGCGGTAACACTTGCTAATGGCGGTGATAATATTAGTATTTATATACCCTTATTTGCTGGTAAAAGCTTTGCTAGTTTAGGAGTGACTTTAAGTGTATTTTTTGTCTTGGTAGGGGTTTGGTGTGCAGTTGCTTACCTATTGGCTCGTCAAAGAGCGATTGCCTTCGGCAGAGCTTCGCTTAACGCTAACATTTTAAGCCGCTACGGTAGAGCCGTTGTTCCTTTTGTACTAATTTGCCTTGGTCTTTTTATCATGTATGAAAGAGGAACATTCAGCTTGATATTACACTCCTACAGGGGAAACTAACTTGTAACTTGCCATGAGCAAGATTGTGTAAATGATAAACCGCAGTGGACGTTGAGGCGCAAGTTGGCAAAGTTTTGCACCAAGCAGTACCCCAGGTACAGAGCCTAACCATATTGGTAAGACTAAACTCCAGTCAACTGTCCCAAGGGTGAGATGTCCTAATGAAGTGAAAAATAATAAAATTGCGGCTTGTGAAATATCTGTACCCACTAACTTACGGGTCTCTAGCTGGAAAAAGGCTATCAGCACCAATGCAAACATCGAACCGGAGGAGACACTCGTTAAACCAACCAAACAGCCTAGAACTGCTCCCACGCTTATTGCGATCGCACAACCAAGCTTTGTTGTCAAATCAAACTTTGGTAGCTCTGGTAATTTAAAATCAGGGAAAAACCATAATACCAGCAGTTGTGCAAGTGCTAACAAAGTCATAAACAAAATCATCATTCCAACCAAGTGCAGCAGGATGTCGTCTAGGTTCTGCTCTCCTGTTAGTTTGACGAAGTGCAAAATTCCTACCCCAAACAGTGAGCCAGGAACGCTGCCAAATGCCAGCCATTTTACCACTTGTACGTCGAGAGTTTTCTGCTGCCAGTGCTGATAGCCGCCGACAAACTTCATCAGCGTGGCAGACACAACATCAGAACTCACAGCAATGGAAGGAGGAACCTGGAATAAAAAAATGAGCATTGGCGTGATCAAAGATGCTCCGCCAATGCCTGTTAAGCCGACGACAATACCAATAAAGAAGCTGAATACGGGTAATAATGAGTAGTGCATATTGCTGTTCTACGAAAGGGTTGAAGGTGTTTTATCTCTGACCAGAAGTCAGCTTGGTAGATCCAAACCCCTTTTGCTTGACAAATACAATAATTCTATATGCTTACCGTACTTTAACTCAAAAAGTGAGCGAACGTCTAGCGTAATGGCACAGATGAACAAGATATTATTATTTACACAGATAATAAATGAGTTCTTGAGTTCTTTTGTGCTGTGTTAATCGGATGTAGTCAAAACCCGTTGGTAAGAGGGAAGAGTTATCTAGTAGCTTTCGCTATATTTCTTGGGTTAGGAACGGTTACTTCAGATCGTCCAATAATTTTCCTGGCTTCTTCTTCAGCATTCGGGGTCGTGCGTCGAAGTAAAGTATATGTAGTGGTAAGGTCGATTCTTTCCCCAATTTGCAGGGTTTTTAGTGGACTAAGAAATTCAAGCTCCACGAAAGCATCTGGATCTGAATTGGTATAAATTTCAGCACTGCTTTCCTGGTCGGGATAACTAAGCGCAGGTTCTCTCGGTGAGTCAATGCGGACTACAACTTTTTCTCCAACCCATAACAACGTACTTGCATCAGAGCCTATCTTGTGGGATTTTTTCGGATCACGTGTCAATGACAGCATCCCGTTTTCCACCTTTAAGTTGGCTGGTAACTCCTCGGATTGTCTGTTATACCCTTGAGGAAAAATCGAAGCTTGGGGTAGGGCAGCGTATACTCCCACTGGATGACGCAACTGTGTAATCACCCATACCGCAACATCTTTTGGCTTGGCTTTGACCTTTTCATAAGTTGTGGAAATAGTCATCACAGGTTTTTGTGGCTCGAGTCGAATCCTGCGGTAAGTCCGAATGCCGTAAAGTGGATCTATGGGAGAAATGAGCGTCACTTCGCTACCGTCAACCTTTGCCTGAACTGGTATGGAATCAAAACCTGTCGGTGGAGGCCAATCTCGCCCCGTGATTTTTGTCCAGTCAGACTGAGGAGCAGGCCAAGTTTTATCACCCCCGAAATTAACCCATTTTTCTGGCGCGGGATTGGGGGCTTTGCCAAACACTTTCGGATTTTCCCAGAATATATCTTCTCCATCTAGTAATCGAAACTGCATGACTCGCCCTATTGCGGGCACTATAATTGCTTCTACTTGACCATTACTCAAAACCCAGGAGTCTCGCCAGCCTTGGTAATTAGTCTTTACTACCGTAATTTTTGCATACTGTGATGGAGCTTTTTGGTTCGGGATTTTCGCAGTGACTTGTCCCCAACCCACAATCAAAACCGCTAGTAATAAAGCGAAGCAAACTAGATTCCACGTTTTAGCCTTCATTGTTTATCCTTCGGCGGTTGCACTCCCGCCACCAAGAGGCGAATACGATAAATACCCTGACCTGCAGTGATGTAAAGTGTTTTGTAGTCTTTATTACCCCAAGCCAAATTTGTGACTACCTCTGGCACGAGAATTTTACCCAGAAGTTGACCTGTTGGCGAGAAAACCCACACCCCTTCTGAACCGCTACAGTAGATATTGCCTTGGACATCTACCTTCATGCCATCGGGTACACCTTTGTCTTTCGGTCCAGTTAACTCTGCAAAAACCCTCGTGTTAGTTAATGTACCATCTGAATTAACCTGGAAAACACGGATGTGTCCTTTTTCAGAATCACTGACGTAGAGTTTTTTTTCATCAGGAGAGAACGCGAGTCCATTAGGACGCACCATATCTTTGCTGAGCAAAGTCAAGGTTCCATCTGGTTTCAAGCGATAGATACCATAAAAGCCAAGTTCTTCCTTCTCCTTACTTATACCATAGGGCGGGTCAGTGAAGTAAATGCTACCATCTGATTTGACTACAACGTCGTTGGGACTATTGAGACGTTTACCCTGGTAGCGTTCAGCCAAAACGGTTATTTGACCGTTTTTTTCTGTGCGTACAAGCCGGCGGTCATGTTCAGCAGTAATTAAGCGTCCTTCCCTATCGAACGTATTGCCGTTGGGATTGCCAGCAGGACGACGATAGATGGATGTTTTACTGTCAGTTGTCCACTTATAGATAGTATTAGCGGGAATATCACTGAAGAGTAAAAAGCCAAGCGGATGCCAGACGGGTCCTTCTGTAAACTTTAAACCATCAGCCAACTTTTCTAGCTTGGTGTTGCTGCTCATAATGGTTTGTAAATCAGCGATCGCTTTTCCCTGACTCTGTTGTACGGTCAAAATGCTTAGTAATAAACTACAGGTAGCTATTCGTAAAATCAATTTTTTCACAATCACTTACTCACCTTAAGTCAACTCAGATCTTGCACCATACTTTTCGTCCGCCAAGAAATAAATTTCTTGGCTCAA
>NZ_QMEB01000356.1:0-1720 GCF_012912135.1 Brasilonema bromeliae SPC951
GAAGCTCTATTCCATGAAGCTTTATTCTATGCATCTTCATAGAGAATTGGTATAAGATCATCAACAATCGCTAATACTAAAATAACGTTTTGAATCATTAAATGACCTAGAATAGAAATTGTCCACTTGATATTAGACCTTAACCCTTGTGTGAAAGCGCGGTGGAAGGTTATCCGTGGGGTAAAACCGCCAAAGAAGGGTGAGTCCAGGGTTAGAGCGCGGTTAGAAGATTATTGGTAAAAAGTAATCCCTTAATTGTCTAACGTCATCGGCAAAGTGAGAGTAAACGCCGTCTGCCCATCCGATGTAGAATCAAGGGTGAGATCGCCACGATGTGCCCGAGCAATTTCACGGGCTAAGCTGAGTCCCAGTCCGATTCCTTCTACCTTGCGGGTTCGAGCAGGATCACCGCGATGGAAGCGGTCAAAAATGCGCGAGCGATCGCCCACCGGAATCTCTTTTGAAGCATTGGCGATCGTAATATGGAGAGTTGTTTCAGTTTTCTTTGCATGAATCTGTATCCAGCCGTTGGCGAGATTGTATTTGATGGCATTACTGAACAGGTTTTGCAGAACTTGAATGAGGAGATCGCGATCGCCCTGTACCCGTAGCCCATCAGTAATGTCAGTTTGCACACTCAGGTGGGGAGCCAGGAGTTCCACATCTTCTAACATCTCCATGAGCAACTCAGACATATCCACCTCAACCAGAAACAACTTCATTTGTCCCGCATCTGCCAAAGACAACAGCAAAAGTTTCCGCGTAATACCACTGAGGCGACGCACTTCATCCAACAAATTACTTAAGCGCTGTTGGACTTCACTTCCAGAGTCAACCTGTTGCAGCGTTCGTTCCAGTTCACCTTGCAGAATCGTCAGTGGGGTTTTCAGTTCGTGAGCTGCGTCAGCACTGAAGCGGGAAGCTTGTGTAAAACTGCGTTCCAGGCGTTCCAGCATTTGGTTAAACACCTGAATCAGTTCGACAAATTCAACATCCGTTGTCCCAATCGGGATTCGCTGATCTAGCCCTTTAACAGTCACCTGTTGAATAACGCCCGTTAATTGCCGGATGGGACGCAAAGCACCACCAGAAACAAACCATGCCCCAAAAGCAACTAGCAAAAGCGCTCCCGAAATTGAAACTAGGAAGATATTGCGAATGGTACCCATCTCTTGATTAACGGCTTGCAGACTAACGGCGATCGCAACCTGAACATTGGGAAATTTAAGTGCCCCAATGCGCCAAAGTCCTGTTGTTGTCTGTTGAGTGACGAATTCAGGTGGGCGTCGTGAGCGAAGCAACGGTGGTGGCTTGACAGGTGGATCTGTACTCTCAGGTTTTGGCGGTGGTTCTTTAGGAAACGGTGGCAAAGGTGTCAACTCAAGACGCCCAAGCAACAGACGATTCACCTCCTTATCGATGGGCACTTCGTCAGATTGATAAAGTGTATTGCCGTTTGCATCTCGCACCAGCACAGCAATAGGGATTTTTGTATTTGTTCCGAAAGCATAAGGTAATGAATCTCCGTAGAACTGCAATCGCTCTCGCTGGGCAGAACGAGTTGCCCGCAGCAACTGATTGAACAGTTGTGCATCAAGGCGAGCGATCTGAGCATTGTAAATCTGGAACCAGGAGACTGCACCAAACCCTACTAATGCGCTTCCAGCCAAACCCGCAGATAATAGGGCAATCCGGAGTCGAAACGAACGCAGTCTCATAT
>NZ_QMEB01000356.1:1730-3877 GCF_012912135.1 Brasilonema bromeliae SPC951
GTCTCATATTAAATCCGGTTTGCAAAATCGGTATCCAACCCCTCGAATGCTTTCAATCCAATTTGCTCGATCAATAGAGTCAATTTTTTTACGAATGCGCTGAATACAAACATCAACGACATTGGTGTTTGGGTTAAAGTCGTAGCCCCAAACGTGTTCCAGGATTTGGGTACGAGTGAAAACCCGTCCGGGAGAGCGCATAAGATACTCCAGAAGATTAAACTCGCGGCTGGTAAGTTCTATTGCTTGTTGATTGCAAGTCACTTTTCGCGTGATCCGATCAAGCTTAAGCGAGCCAACCGAAAGCAGATTTTGGCGATCGCCCACACTCGGGCGCACAACAGCATGAATTCGAGCCGCTAACTCTTCCACAAAAAACGGTTTGGCAATATAGTCATCAGCTCCCAAATTCAAGCCGGACAGGCGATCATCCAGTTCATTGCGAGCTGTCAACAAAATCACAGGAGCATTTCGACCTGAACGCCGCAGTTGTTTGAGAATCCATAGTCCATCTTTCCCTGGTACCATGATGTCGAGCACAATCACATCGTATTCATTGTCTAATGCCCGCAGATAGCCTTCATCACCGTTGTCGCAGTAGTCTACGACAAATCCCTGCTCCTTCAGTCCAGCCTGGACAAAATTAGCAATTTTTGCTTCGTCTTCGACAAACAGAACATTCACAACTATTCATTACTCGACCTATTGCTCCATTCTAGATTCATTACCATTTGGTTCAAATTACAAAAGTGTAATTCAGAATCAGGCAAGCTCCCCAAGCTCCTATTGAAAGCACAGATCAACATTGGAGAGAACCTCGCATTGCCACACAAATCAAGTAATTTAAAAAAAGAATTAGTTATCTAAATTACTAATATAAATTAAATATAGGTTTTTTAAAATACTATTTTATACTAATTATTTGCTTTATTCATGGTTTATACGTGCTCTAAGAGATGAGGGTTTAACTACTAGCAGCGAAGCACTAGTAAGGTTCTGGCATATACAATTTTCGGCAGAATGCTTGTGAATTTTATTACAACATATCTCTACTTTTCAAACATCCTCTTAAGAGTCATGTGATTTTTTCGGAAACGCCATTTTTACTTTTGTAGCTTTATCCATGCGAAAATCAATTACATGAGAAGCAAAACAAATAAAGAAATACACATTAACATTTCAAATGACTTTAAAAAGTAGTTTCGGTAAACCAAAAAGTTTTTTATAAGTCGTGCCATGCTGACATTTCAGCTAAATACAGGGATCTCAAAAAACAACCTACCTGTGTAGAGACGCTTCAAACAGCGCGTCTATACATGGGTTGGTGGTAAATAAATTATCTTAACTGAACCGTATTGGTTTTTACGTTGGTTTTCAAAAGTTTGTGGTTTATTGAGTTTATATAGCTGGAGTTGAGTAAATGGTGCAAACAATTTTAATTTTGGCAGCAAATCCTAAAGACACACTACGGGTGCGTTTAGAAGAGGAGGTGCGTGAAATCGATGCAGGACTTAAACGAGCTAGGCAGCGTGATCAGTTTGTCTTAGAGCAGAAGTGGGCAGTGCGACCGAGGGACATCCAGCGGGCAATGTTGGATATCAATCCCCAGATTGTTCATTTTTCTGGGCATGGGGCGGGAGATGAGGGTCTGGTATTTGAGGATGAAACTGGGCAAGCAAAGCTAGTTAACTCAGAAGCGCTAGCGAGACTGTTTAATCTGTTCGCGAATAATGTTGAGTGTATTGTTCTTAATGGCTGTTACTCTGAGGTGCAGGCTGATGCAATCTCTCAACATATTAAGTATGTGATTGGCATGAGGCAGGCAATTGGAGATAAAGCCGCAATTGAATTTGCTGTAGGTTTCTACGATGCACTAGGAGCAGGGCGATCCATTGAATTTGCTTATAATTCTGGTTGCGTTGCAATTAGATTAGCAGGTATTTCAGAGGAACTAACCCCGACTCTAAAGAAGAAGCCAAATATTGGAGATACGATACTTAGACATAATTCTCGATACAATAGAACGGTGGAATCTTCACCTTTTTCATCATCTTTTTTTAGAGTTCCTGGTATTCTGACAAGTATTATTACTATAATAGTCACAGGAGTCTTAATAAGTTTTTTTACATCCCATATGAATTCAAAGC
>NZ_QMEB01000357.1 GCF_012912135.1 Brasilonema bromeliae SPC951
GGCGGTTCGTCATCCCCGAGGCGGCCTACGCCGGGCCGGTCGGCGGGTGGTTCGCAGTGCGGGCCGTCACCGACGAGGGCGGGGTCATCCCCACCCCGACCGCCTGACCCGGCCACGCGGGGACGCCAGCCGGGGCTAGAGCCGGCCGGCCGGGTGGGACGCCCGGCACCTTCACCCTGGGAGAGTCGCAGTGAGTCAGCACTACATCGGGATCAAGCAGGTGTTCGCGTGGCCGGAGGAGAAGAGCGGGGAGGCCGGCTACCACGTCGTGTACCGCTACGGCCAGCCGGACGCCTACCACTCATGGAGTCCGAAGGCCGAGTTCGAGCGGTTCTACCTCCCGCAGGGCAACGACCCGACCCGCGTCACCCAGGCGATGGTGGACGGGTTCGTCGCCAAGTGCGAGCCGGCCACCGTCGGCGGCAAGATGACAGTCTGCTCGGTCGAGCTCGCCAACGGCACCCTGTACGCCGAGTCGTCGGCGTGCGTGGACCCGGCCAGCTACGACGAGGCGGTCGGCAAGGGCATCTGCCTGGACCGGGCGAAGGACCGGGTGTGGCACCTGCTCGGGTTCGCCCTCCAGTGGGCGCGTCGCGGGCTGCCCCCGGCGGCTGCCGCCATCGTGGCGGTGATGCTGCTGGCCGGTCACGTCGCCGCGGCCGACCTCGGCTCGCCCATCCCGATCGACAAGCAGGTGGCCGAGCTGCGGGCCGACGTGGACGCCCTCAAGCGGGACGTGGCCGAGATAAAGGGCAAGCCGGCCACCGCCAGCCCGCCGACTTGGGCCGGGGTCCGCGACCGGGTGGCCGCCGGGGAAACCGTCTGGATCGCCGTCGGCGTGGCACCGCGGCTGGGCGACGTGGCCCTGCCGGCCCGGGCGGACGTCCACCCGGCTCGGCACAAGTGCTACCGGGACGCCGCCGGCGTCGAGCGGTTCGAGTGCGAGGACGGCCGCCCGTCGCTGGTGGCGAGCCGCCGGGTGGCGACCGCCGCCCCGGTGATGGGGCCGACATTCGCCAACCCCTTCGGCGGCCCGCCGTCGGGCTGCCCCGGCGGGAACTGTGCCGCCCCGGCCGGGCGGCTCGGCCGCCGCTGGTGACCGCCGCCGCTCGGGGGCGGGCGCTCACCGGCTGCCCGTCGCCGCCCTGCCTCGGTTACTGCCGGTGGTGCGTTCGACTTCATCCCCTGGAGCCTCAAGTGAACCCGCTCGACGTGATCCGCAAGATCGAAGAGAGCCTGAAGACGGCCGCCGACCTGGCCTCGGGTGCCGGGGCCGACACCCTGGACGCGGCCGCCGGCGTCCTGGACAAGATCAGCCACGCCACCCACGACTTCGCCGATTTCCTCCGCAACGGCGGCCACAGCCCGACGCCGGCCCCGGCCGACGGCAGCCCGGCCTCGTTCGCCGCCGCCCCGACCTCGGCCGAGGTGGTGGCCTGCTGCGACCGGCTGGACGCCCTCAAGGCGAAGTGCACGGCCGCCGCCGCCCCGCGGTCGTTCGGGGCCAGCCAGCCCGTCGGGGCGAACCCGGTGGTGGACGCCCTCATCGCCCAGCTCGTGGCCGCCACGATCGAGGCCGTCACCGGCTGGTTCCGTCGGAAGTTCCCGCAGGCGTAAGGCAAGCCGGCGGGTAAACGGAGGGCTGATTACTCCGCAAACCGTTGACCAATAACACTCTGCGGCAGGCGTGTAGGTGTCTCGAAAACCGATTTGCCCGAAAGGGTAACGAGGGTTCGAATCCCTCCCTCTCCGTTACCAAGTCCGCTCCTTGATGGACTTGTGACGCAAAGCCAGTAACGGCAACGCCCCGCGTCACGGCTCCCCCGACGGTCCTGCCCGCCTGGTGCACGGTTGGTGCACGAGCCGTGCACCGGGGGGAGTCCCGTGCCGCCGAAGAAGTCCCGACCCTCTCCGCGGGTCCGCATCGGAAGGGTCAGCGTCTACGAACACCACGGGGCGTGGTGGGTGTACTACCGGGACGACGCCGGCCCGCACCGCAAGAAGGTCGCCCCGACCCGCAACCAGGCCGAGCAGGTGGCCGCCCGGGTCAACGCCCAGCTCGCCAGCCGCGAGCCGACCCTCCTGACGTTCACCCCGGTCGGCGTGGCCGAGCTGCGGCGGCAGTTCCTCGACCACCACGAGCACGTCCTGCACTCGGCGGTGGGCACGCTGCGGCGGTACCGCTCGGCCACCCAGCACCTCGACGACTTCGTCCGCACCCTGCCGAGGCTACCCCAGGCCCACGAGGTCCGGGCCGAGGCGTTCGCGGCATACCTGCGGCGGATCGAGGTGGCGCCGAACGGCCACCCGAACGCCTCTAGGCGGAAGCTGCTGGCCAACGGCGTGCGGTACGTGCTGGAGACGTGCCGGGCCATGTACACCTACGCCGTCAGGTGGCGGTACCTGCCGCCGTACGCCGGCAACCCGTTCGCGGCGCTGCCTCTCGACAGGATGAAGGCCGAGGACGCCAAGCCGGTGTTCGTGTTCACCGCCGACGCCGAGTTGGCGTTCCTACGGGCCTGCACCGCCTGGGCCTTCCCCATCCACTTCACGCTCGCCAAGACCGGGCTGCGGGTCGGGGAACTGGTCCACCTGCTCATCGAGGACGTGGACCTGGCCGACGGCTGGCTGCACGTCCGCAACAAGGTGGAACTGGGCTGGCGGGTGAAGACGGGCCAGGAGCGGGTGGTGCCGCTCCTGCCGGAGGTGGTCGCCGTCCTCCGCACGGTGGTCGGGATGCGGACCCGCGGCCCGGTGTTCCTGCGAGAACGGTTCCACGCCCGCAGGGCGTCCGTCGCCGGCGACCGGCGGGAGCTGGGCAAGGCGCTCCGCGACCGGCGGGGGGCCGCCGGGCGGCCGCTCACCCGCGCCGAGGAGGCAGCGTTGGCGGGCAAGCTCTGGTGGGACGCCGGGGCGGTGCGGGCGGACAAGGTCCGGCAGGTGTTCGTGCGAGGGATGGCGGCCATCGGCCGGCCGGACGCCACCTGCCCCAAGAGCTGGCGGCACACGTTCGCCACCCTGCTCCAGGACGCCAACGTGGACCCGCTGATCCGCCAGCAGGTGCTGGGGCACAAGCCGACGCTCGGAGCCGGGCTGGGGATGACGGCGCACTACACCCATACCCGGCCGGAGACCCGCCGGGAGCAGGTGGAGCGGGCGCTGCGGCGGTGGCCGGCGTCGCTGGCGTACGCGGCGGGGCGGCCCGGTTCCAGATGACCGAGCCGGGTCGGCGGGGTGAGCACTCGGACACTCCGGACGGCCGCCCGACCGGGGCGGCTCCGGAGAACCGGGCGGAACGGGCCGTGCCGGCACGCCAGCCCGGTGCCGACACGTCCGTGACCGGGGCGACAGTTAGTGATCGGTCGGCGGGAACCAACCGGGACGGGCCGAGCGTGGGATGGCTCGACCCGGCGTGACGGCGGCCGAGGTGCCGCGCCAAACTTCGCGGACTGACCGTCCGGTGACGGGCGGTGGTGGCACGCGGCTGGGGTCGGCGACGGTCGCCCAGGTATGGTGACCCCGCGGAACGGGCGAATGTCATAGTGGTCGGAGTCGATCCCGTCGTGGCGGGTTGGCCACGGGGTGGTCGTCCGGTCCAACCTCCGGCCGCCGTCCGGTCGTCGACGGCCCCCGGGCGGATCGATCGCGGTGACGGGTGGGACGGTTCGGCGGGCGCCCCCGCCGGCCGCGGGTCAGCCCGGGGCCGGGAAGAACGCCAGGCAGGTGCCGTCGGCCGGCCCCCGGGCGGTCGCCTGCCGGAGGAGGTCGGCCGCCAACTCGTCGTACGACCGGTCCGGCCGGTGGTACGCCTCGACCGCCAGGGCCAGCCCGCGGAGCCGGTTCACCTCCTCCACCGCGGCCG
>NZ_QMEB01000358.1 GCF_012912135.1 Brasilonema bromeliae SPC951
CTTTACCTGACTTTGAGGCTTAACTGAACTGTATTGGAATATGAGCTTAAGCGAGTGATTACCTGCGTCCACCAATACTCTTTTGAAAAGCTGGACGCTCAGACATCTGTTTCATGTAGTTCAATACAGATGGGTATTGGCTTAGGTCTAACTTGAGCATGATAGGAATGTAAGAGAGAATAGAACCTACAGCCACGTCAGCAACTGTGAATTCTTTGCCCAGTAAGAAAGGTTGACGCTCAAAAATTTCATTTAAAGCAGTCATCAAAACCGGCATTTCTCGCTCTCGGCTTGCTTCCACGAAAATTCCTGGTCCCAAAGTCGCATTGGCAAACAACACCCATTGAGCTAATTCAGCTCGTTCCTCTGGAGAGTGGGCAGATTTACCATACTTGTCGGCTAAATACAGCAAAATTGCCCCAGATTCCCAAACCTGGAAATCTCCATCCACAATTGCTGGGACTTTCCCTATTGGGTTAATAGCCAGATACTGAGGCTGACGATGCTCACCGGCTTGCATATCAAGCTTGACAAATTCGTAGGGAATTTCTAGTTCCTCTAGATACCACTGGACAATTGATGCACGACTACGTGCGCCGCCATAAAGTTTTAGCATGAGCAAATCAGTAAACAGTTTACAACCATCAGTCATCAGTAATTATATTGTTATTTCTGAGACTTGAGGTAAATAACTATAACTGATTAAAGAACTTTATGAGTATTGGGGTGTTGTTTGACGTTGTCTTCCTTCGTGACAACTCGCGAAACATTTAGCACCCGCTTGCGTTCAGTAGAATATTTAAAATCTGTATAAGTTGTGCCCAGAGGAATCAGAGATTTAGCAGTTTCACGACGCTTGTAGGTGCGAGCTGCGGCGATCGCCCGTTCCACAAAATCATCACTAAATTGAGCCGTCTGGGGAAATTCTGGAGGAATCTCAGGTTTGTCTTCGTCCAGCACAGATCCCAAAGTTGTCGCCAAAGCAAGCTTAAAGGAGGTAGGAATACCTTTAGCAAGCGTTTCCAGTGATGCAGAGGGAATTGGTTCTATAACTTCGACTTGATAAACTTCTCCATCTTCTTTGACAAAGCAAGTTGCCAACCCGATCACAATGTAATCATCGGCTGCTAAATCAGGAGCGTTGGAGTAGGAGGTGACAGTTGTCATAAGAATATTTTATCACAAATTCCAAAAAGAAAAATCCGAATTCCGCAACGCAGTATCAAAGACTCTTTTTGTTCTTTTGTGCTCTGAGACTTGAGTTGGGGAGTTTTTTTTCATCGGGACATTCTGGCATTTTATCAATTTGTTGCCCACGCTACTTGAATCGTCTACTAAATTGATATTTATATTATCTGGAATTTACCTTGGGGAAGACGTATCAATTATTAGATTAAAGCATCAATTGAGTATGCTTTACGTTTACCTGGTTAAAGACGGTCAAGCACAATATGGCTTTGATCGCCGTAAACTTTCACGCTATAAGGGTTTATGGCATTTTCTTCCATACTTATGCCCCATGACTCATAGACACCTTAACAAGTGACACAGTTAGAAAACCACAGTAGCAAGTAACCTTATAAGTTGATCTCACAGAGCAAGCAGCTCAGGTAGGAATACATGAACATTCATTCATCTTTCCCTTTTGGTGGCGAACAAAATCACGGCAACCCATTTGTCTCAAACACTACAAAAGTACGACAACAGCAAGGGACTAACGGTAGCAGTAAATCTACTTTTGGGGACAGCTACTTGCGCTCTGATGCTCTAACAAAAGCCCGACAAGGTCATTACACTGAGGCGCTTGCCCTGTTGAATCAATTAATTCATCGTCATCCACACAATGCTATTGATTACAACAATCGAGGGCTAATTTATTTTCAAAGTGGTGAAACGCAAAAAGCGTTTTGCGATTATAACACAGCATTGCAACTTAATCCGAAATTAGCCAGTGCTTATAACAATCGGGCAAATTACTATGCAGCTTGTGGGGAATTGATAGAAGCAATTGCTGATTATGATCGGGCTTTAGATCTGAACCCAAGCCACGTTAGGGCGTGGATAAACCGAGGCATAACCTTGCGCGATTTAGGGCAATACGAGGAGGCGATTGAGAATTTTGAGGTTGCTCTGCTGTTTGAGCAATTGAATGGTCATGTTCTAGCAGAACGGGGTAGGACTTATCATCTTTGGGGAGATTGGAATTGCGCGATCGCCGATTATCGTCGCGCTTTGACTGAACTGCCTCCTACTAGCTTCAAAACCGGAGAGCCGGGTTCACACTTACGTTTACAAGTCGAAAATTGGTTACACGAGTTGCTACCAACGCAGCATCCTGCCTGGTAGACATTGCCTTGATCGTCACTGGCATAGTCTACGTATGAAACACAGAATGAGAAACATCCTGATAACGGTGTAATGGCTAACAGATGATAACTATATAGCTCCTAGATAGTAAGTGACTAGCTATGAACTATCAGCTCTTAGCCTTACTACCAAAGTCGAAATTTCTTTGGTCGAGTAGCAATGACAAATTAGAAATTAGTTTGATTCTGGTAGTTTATGTTCTATAGTATCTTTTGGGAACACGACCTGACGCTGATTAGGGTCAAATCTATAGCCCTGTTCTTGCATAATCACCTTAGCTTGGCGCGGATCGAAGTTACGGCTAAATTCTCCCTGCAGCTGATAGACACGTTCTTCCATCTGATTAACATCAATACGGATAGTTCGTAATTTTTCTTGCTGAGACCAATGATAAGGTAGAAGCTGCATAAGAGCAGAGACTGCTGCTGTTGAAATGACAAGGTTAACAGCTATCTTTGCTGTAGTTTCCAGTGCCATCACTTGATAAGAGCGTTGACGAAGACGTCGCTTCGGTCGAGGGGTGACTCGACGCTGTTGTGCTGGTTGTAACGGCAGTCTAGAGGGTTGAAATGCGTTCATCGTGATAAAAAGAACCTCGCTAAATGAGTAGACGCATGCCAAATGCACACCTGCGTCTTTTGCAGTTTCGTTTAGCTGCCATATTACTTCAATTTTTTCGTACTTGGTACACTGATCATCTGTCAAGTAAAAAACCTGGCATTTATACGTGTACAGTCTCAAACAATTTACGATATTAAACCGCAAAAGTCCGAGAACTGTACCCCGTACTACCAGGTAACTCAGCTCTTCAGAATCTTATGAATTGTAAAGTGTTGTTGACAATCGCCAAGCCAGAAAGCCTGGAATCAGCGCTACAAGAAGAGCAATGTACACTTGGGTATCTGAGATAGAAGTTCCTACCTGAGCGAGGATCAGAGTATTCAGGACAGACATGATTTGAAACCTCCCAATATCAACAGATTTTGAATACTTCGTTTACTACTTTTCCCTGTTTTGCCAAGATTGGGGAGTAGGTTGTTACAAGATGAAACAATAACTAGTCATTAGTGAGCCAGCACTGCAGAGAGAAGTGCCTTGCGGAGCCAGCGCCGTGCGGAGGTTCCCTCCGTTGAGGCGACTGGCGTCGGGTTCCCCGCGTTGTGGCAACTTCGGAGAGGGTTTCCCTCCGTAGGTGACTGGCGAACCCGTAAGGGTCATTAGTTATTAGTCATTAGTCATGATAAATTATAAGTAAATTTTATATTTATGAATTTTTATTTGGGAATTGACTTTGGCACGTCCGGTGCAAGAGCTGTGGTGATTGACGAGCAAGCTTGTATTCAAGCGGAGAGGAGGTTTCCGTTTGAGAAGTCAGAAATATCTGACTTAGCAAGTTCTTGGGAGAGAGGTTTGTTTAGCTTGCTTGAGCAAATCCCTCAACAATTGCGGCGAGAAATAAGAGCAATTGCGATCAAC
>NZ_QMEB01000359.1 GCF_012912135.1 Brasilonema bromeliae SPC951
CAAGTTCTGACGATGAATGTAGAATCCCCTCGCCTTTAGGCAGGGGAGTGTCAATGCTTATTCTATAGAGGGAGTTTGGCTCCCTTTTTTGTTGTTTGTTATGGGGAACTCTTAACAGGGAACAGGGAACTCTTAACAGTGAATACTGACCAAGGTTATGGAAAACAAATACTGGTAACTGATAACTGATAACTGCTATAGGGATACATGGGAAAGTGAATTGATTTTTAGCTGTCAATTCTTGAGTATTGACTTCAACATTTTTGTATGCTACATTAAATAATCAAATCATGTCTATGGCTCAGTAGCTCAGTTGGTTAGAGTAGGGGACTCATAAGCCCTTGGTCGTGTGTTCGAGTCACACCTGAGCCATTATTGCGAGTGTTAAACAATGAATAGCCAGTGCTAAGTAAAAGTAACTTAGCACCTAGCCGTTCTAAGTTACCACTTCTTCAAATGTCGAATGACTTCTGCAACAGACCAAGCTTGAGCTACCGCTCCTCTAGGTGTGTGCGGCTCATCACCTTCAAAAATTTCGGAAATAGAGCCAAGACAGGCATCAGATAGAAAGTGTTTTAGCAGGGGTTGCCAATCAAAAGGCAATGGAAGTCCCGGATAAAAACGCTCCCAACCACGGATGAAAGGACCTATTAACCAACTCCACACCGTGCCTTGGTGATAAGCGTGATCGCGTTTTTCTGGGTTACCCTTATATTTGCCAATGTATTCTGGATCTGTTGGAGCCAGACTGCGAAGACCATAAGGAGTGAGCAAGCAAGAACGAGCAAGATCAAGAATCTTTTGCCCTTGCTGTTGAGAGAACGCACAATGTGAGAGTGAAAGTGCTAAAACGGCATTTGGGCGAATCTGAGAATTTCGCCCGTCGTCTGGCTCAATCACATCGTACAAGTAACCCAGTTGAGGATTCCAGTACTGTTGCATAGAAGCTTTCACTTGTTGTGCCAGCTGAGTGTAACGCAAAGCCTGCTTAGCAAGACGCCCTCGATCAAGCATAGCTTCCTGTTCACTTAATATTTCTGCCCACCGACTTGCCCAACATAGCGCTGAATACCATAGAGCATTAATTTCCACTGGCTTACCACGACGGGGAGTGACAGGCTGCCCGTCTACTACCGCATCCATCCAGGTCAGAGCTACAGCAGGAGCATACCAACTCACTAGCCCATCGGTAACATCAGCCTGAATATTATAGCGTGTCCCTCCGATAAAAGCTTTGTAGATTTGCTGCACCACTGGATATTGCTCTGCCAAAAACTGCCAGTCTTGTGTCGCTTCCAAGTAAAGCCCTAAAGTTTCAATCCACCATAGTGCCGCATCAATACTGTTATAAAACGGTTCGCCATCCGCGTCAGGAAATGCATTGGGAATTAAACCGTGAGAACAGTAACGTCCAAAAGTTTGCAGCAGTCCTTTTGCCAAATCAAAACGCTGTGGAGTCAGCGTCAACCCTGGTAAGGCAATTAAGGTATCGCGCCCCCAGTCATTAAACCAGTGATATCCAGCAATGACGGTGGGACCAGCAATAGAAGCACGATAAACTATAAACTGATCTGCGGCTTGTAGTAGTCGCCGCCAGAGGTGCGATGGAGTCGAGGAAGATGAGGGAGATATAAGAGTATGATCTCGCCCTACTTCTGTTTGCCAATTTTCCCAGCCAAAAATTTGAGACAACCGTTCTTGTTCTGCTTCGACAACTTCCGCAAACGTTTCACAAGTCAGGGGAGTTTGCAGTTCACTAGGAAAACCCACTCGTGCTTCCAAAGTCACCGCATCTCCTCCATTAAGTGTAACTGTTAAGTAACCAGGGCTATAGAGGTCTTCGCGATCGCCCAACCCCCGCAGAGTTTCCTCAGGGAGTTTATAATCCCAGTACCAAAATGGGTCTTGTTGATAGTTTCCTTGCGTCCAGCGCAAATGCCAAGGTGTTCCAAAGTTGTGAGAACTGATTGCTTGCAGGCAAACTTGCTGTTGTCCCAGCAATTGCGAGAAGTGTAATTCTGGAATAACTTTTTGTTGATGGTGAAAGTCGCGATCGCCTATAAGCACTCGCAGCTTCAATTTAGCTGTTTGTGTACCTTCATAGCGATATTGAACCAAGATACGATGGCAAAACTGAAATGGGGGAGATGTGGGAGTCCACAAGTGAGGGCTTCCTTCCCTCTCTCCTCCTACTTTCTCCACCCCTTCGGGGTTCGGCAGTCGCTCATGGGGGAAACCACGCCAGTTGCTCCACTTGGGGAGACCCCAAGACCGCACTGGCTCCCCAAGACCTCGGCGACTACCCAACCCATACGGCATCACCAAATGTCTAGTCAACTGCCAGTCGTCCTCACCCCATATCCACTTTGGAACTGGGTTAATATCAAAAAGGCGCAGCAGTTGGTAGCCCTTTGGCTCTATCTGACAACTGCCCCAGAAATTTGTCCCCAATGCCACAACCCGATCTGATAGTTCTAGGCTAGCTTCTAGGTGCGAAAGCACCAGAGTACGCCCAGAAGGTGGGTTAGTAGCGGCAAACAACCAGCCGTGATAAGTGCGAGTCCGGATATCGCAAACTGTACCACTGGCAAAACTTCCTAAGCCATTCGTTAGTAACCATTCTCTTGTATCTAAATCCACGATTGCCTACTCAAAATCGTTATGAGTATGATATATTCGTAACAGAACGTAATCAAACTGTAAGTCCAGCCCCGCAGGTAGTGAGATTTGTTCTGTCGGACAGTCTCCCTGCTCAAGACGGTCTTTGCGCCCGATTCGTGCGTGGGCATACCCGTATCTCCTGCGAAGACGCTGGGCGGACGGCGTAGCAGTGCCGCATTTATAGGGCTTTTCCACTAATTGCGGACTGGCTCTTGCGAAGGGCGATGACGAGAACGGGTGAGATTACCTGACCCGAACTCCAACAATACTAGACAGATAATAAATTGAAGGAGAATTAGGTTAATGCCCCTCAGTTATGCATCAGAAGGATGCCTCCGTGTAGGTCAACAGGCTCCCGACTTTACAGCAACGGCTGTGGTAGATCAGGAATTTAAAACTATAAAACTTTCCGACTATCGCGGCAAGTATGTCGTACTGTTTTTCTATCCTTTAGACTTTACCTTTGTTTGTCCCACTGAAATTACAGCCTTTAGCGATCGCCACGAAGAATTTAAGAATCTTAACACTGAAATCCTTGGTGTTTCCGTTGATAGTGAGTTTTCTCACTTAACATGGATTCAAACAGATCGCAAGTCTGGTGGCGTCGGTGACCTCAACTACCCCTTAGTTTCCGACATAAAAAAAGAGATTAGCGCAGCTTACAACGTGCTTGACCCATCTGAGGGTATTGCCTTGCGCGGTTTGTTCATTATTGACAAAGAAGGTGTCTTACAACAAGCAACCATCAACAACCTAGCTTTTGGTCGCAACGTTGATGAGACCCTGCGGATCTTGCAAGCCATTCAACACGTTCAGTCCCATCCGGACGAAGTTTGCCCTGCTGGCTGGCAACCAGGCGACAAGACAATGGTTCCCGACCCAGTGAAGTCCAAAGTTTACTTCGCTGCTGTTTAAGTTTCAAAGGTAATACAGTAGTAGTAGCAGGCTGACTGCTACTATAAACTCACTCAACCATTACCACAGATAAACACAGACAAATCAAATTCGTAATCAAATAATCCGCAGTCTATTTTATCATGAATTGCGAGTTAAAAATTACTCATTATTTGGTTAAACTCCGTGTATATCTGTGGTTTGTTATTTAAGAATTTAATAATATCAAAAAAAAATGGT
>NZ_QMEB01000360.1 GCF_012912135.1 Brasilonema bromeliae SPC951
CCCTGTTCCCTGTTCCCTGTTCCCTGTTCCCTGTTCCCTGTTAAGCGTGTTTCTTGAGAGTAACCGTGAAATTTTCTACCACAAGTGTGAGTCGTAAGTACCAGAGATCTGCAACGATTGCTGTGGAGAAATAGAGAGTGATTCATGGAGATTCAAACACCAGACTGGGTTAAACACGCTGTTTTTTACCAAATCTTTCCAGATCGGTTTGCCAGAAGCAAACAACCCCGCAAACGGCTTTTACAAAATGCTGCTTGGGAAGATTGGGAAGCTATGCCTACACTCCAAGGTTATAAGGGAGGAGATTTGTGGGGCATTCTAGAGCAGTTAGATTATATACAAGACTTGGGAATTAACGCCATTTACTTCACACCGATTTTCCAGTCGGCTAGCAATCACCGCTATCACACACACGACTATTATCAAGTAGATCCAATGCTGGGGGGTAACCCGGCTTTTAAGGAATTGCTAGACGCTGCTCACGCGCGGAATATCAAAGTCGTTCTGGATGGGGTATTTAACCATTCTAGTCGTGGATTTTTCTTTTTCCACGATGTTTTGGAAAATGGTCCTCATTCACCTTGGGTAGATTGGTTCAAAATAGAAGACTGGCCCGTTTCTCCTTATAATGGTGAGTTTCCTGCTAATTATGTGGGTTGGGATGGTAATCGAGCGCTGCCAGTGTTTAATCATGATAACCCGGAAGTGCGAGAGTATATCATGGAAATCGCCGAATATTGGGTTAAATTCGGGATTGACGGCTGGCGGTTGGATGTGCCATTTGAGATTAAAACTCCTGGTTTTTGGCAAGAGTTCCGTCAGCGAGTCAAAGCTATTAATCCCGATGCTTATATTGTTGGCGAAGTTTGGGGAGACTCCCGTCAATGGTTGGATGGGACTCAATTCGATGGGGTGATGAATTATTTGTTTGCAGGACCGACTATTGGTTTTACTGCGGGCGATCGCGTTGTTATGGAACAAGTACAAAGCCGCGACTACAAACCCTACCCACCCTTGTTCGCCGCTGAGTATGCTGAGAAAATTGAACGACTCTTGAAACTTTACCCTTGGGAGATTCAACTGACTCAACTAAATCTACTTGCGAGTCACGATACAGCACGGTTGCTGACTATTGCTGGTGGTGATAAAGCAAGTGGAGAATTAGCAACTTTACTGCTTCTGACCTTTCCTGGTGCTTCCAGTATCTATTATGGAGATGAAGTTGGTTTACCAGGAGCAATAGATCCAGACTCTCGTCGTGGTTTTCCACTAGAAGCTAATTGGGACAGGGAAATTTTCCAGACTCATCGCGAATTAATTGCCATAAGACATGCTTACCCATGTTTGCGTACAGGCGATTACAAAGTTCTATATGCTCAAGGAGCACTTTACATCTTTGCGCGAGTTTTGGCAACAGAGGAATTGATTGTTGCGGTTAACGTTGGTACTGCTGAGGCAAAAGGGAATGTTGACATCACAAGTTTGAACACTCAACCTAATAAACTTTTGTATGGCGCAGCAGAGGTGGAGTGGAGTGTTGAGGGAGAATCTAGGAATCTGACTTTAACTGTTCCTCCACGCTCAGGCTCCATTATAGGTGTAGGGTGAATGAAGAAAAATTCAGCTATACGAATTCAGAATAACTCTCGCGTTTGAGGTGACTTCTCCTACCCTTAGAGGGGTGCAGTAGATTGCACCCCTACTTTCCAGCAACCATTGCAGGCATTAACACTGCATCAATAACATGAATGACGCCATTGTCCGTAATAATGTCAGTTTTTAGGACATTGGCGTCATTCACTTTCACTTTGCCATCAGCAGAATCAATTGCCACAATTGACCCCTCTAGTGTTTCAGCATGGTCAATTTGGATTAAATCGTCAGACCTAACATCCCCGTAGGCTACATGATACATCAGAATCTTTTTCAATTTGGGGATATCTTGCAGCAATGAATCTAAAGTTCCTGGTGGTAGGTTGTTAAATGCGTCATCCGTGGGTGCAAAGACTGTATAGGAACCAGGACTTTTCAAAATCTCTACGAGTTCTGCAGCTTCAACAGCCTTCACTAGCGTGTTGAAATTTCCGGCGTTGATAGCAGTTTCAACAAGGTCAGCCATGAGATAATGTTTGATGGTTACAAAATACTTATAGAGCGATAAAAAAGTATCAACCTCTATCAACAGAAAGGTTGCTTGTAACTAATCATGGGGCAGTAAGCATGTTGGTGCTGCTAAACTGAAGAGAATGACTTCACTGAACCAGTAATTTATGCTAAAGCGTTCTAAGTTCGACACGACTCAATCGCAAGTTATGCACCGTGCTGAGGATCTCATTGGTGCAGCCTCAAATCGCTACCGCATTACAGTTCAAGTGGCAAATCGTGCGAAGCGTCGGCGTTATGAAGACTTTGACAATGCAGATGATGTAATGATGAAGCCAGTACTGAGGGCAATTATTGAAATGTCTGATGAACTGACTCAACCAGAAATTATTGGTGAAGTCTAGAGTGATGTCTACCGGAAAGAAGCAGGAGAAAAGGAAGCAGGTGAGACAGCGCTGCGGGAGGGTTTCCCTCGTGCTGGCTCTGCGAACCCGAAGGGGGAAGAAAATACTCCCTCATCTCCCTGACTCCCTTACTTCCTTACTCTCCCTACCTCGCCATCTCCCCTTCCGGGACATGATTAGGGGAGTAGGGATAGTACTAATTAGCTTACTTCTTTTGAGTTCTTCCCAAAGAGCTGACGCTCAAAGAGTCAGTCCTGGTGATGTTTGGCAAGCAGTTTATCAACAATTACCCGACTTACCCCGAGAAAATCAGTACATTAGCAAAGAAACAGGAAAAGTTGCAGAAAATAACACCTTGGTCAGTCGTATGATATGGTATCACTCCTATTTGAAAGGACGTGCACCAAATTATCGACTGGATTGGAAGCTGACTTTGGCTGATTACATGAGTGCCAATGAAGTGATGTATGAAACGACTTATCCTGGGAAAGAGACTCTAAGAAAAAATCCTTTTGATGGCGATCGCGCTGCTATTGCACGGCTAAACCGTCGCCAGCGGGATGCGTTAGTGCAAGCTTTGGTAAATGTTTTTAGTCCGAAATCTCAAAATACACCAGCTTCTACCCCCACTCCCTCCTCATCACAGCCAGAGGACACAACCCCAACTCCCAGACGAGTACCCAAACAAGGAGGTGCGCAGTTGTTAAAGTAAAAAGTCAAAAGATTTTTTCACTTTTTACTTCTGATTTTTTACTTTTTCAACTATGGAACGCGTTCTCAAAAGTGGACTTGGTTGGCGTATCGGCTGGAACCCAGCAGCGCCAGAGTTCAAAGGTTTAGTGGGTACAGATGATTGGGCGATCGAGTTAACTGAAGCTGAGTTGAATGATTTTTGTCGGCTACTAACGCAACTAGCAGACACCATCAGGCAAATTGCAACTGAATTAATGGATGAGGAAAAGATTACCTGTGAAGCTGAAAGCGATTTATTATGGATGGAAGTGGAAGGTTATCCTCATGCCTATAGTCTGCGTTTTATCCTGAAAACAGGGCGTTGTGCAGAAGGTAAATGGGATGATTCCGCTGTTGGTGGTTTGTTGAAAGCCTCCCAGATGCTCAAAGTTTTTTAAATCTAGACCTTGATAATTGTGGTTTTTGATGTTATACTTGGAAAGTTGACTACGGGGCGTAGCGCAGCTTGGTAGCGCGCCACTTTGGGGTAGTGGAGGTCGTGGGTTCGAATCCCGCCGCTCCGATTGAAGGTTCAATCACTGTGGCTG
>NZ_QMEB01000361.1:0-1754 GCF_012912135.1 Brasilonema bromeliae SPC951
GCAGGTGGAGTCGGGGAAACAGGGGAAGCAGGTGGAGAAATAACTCCTTCACTCTCTCCCTCCCTCCTTTTTCTTGTCCCCTCATTTCCTACCTGACCAAAATTACTCAGATTTTCCGCAGCCTTACGTCGTTCACGCTCAATTTGTCGTGGCAAATCACCTGGGAGTTGAGATTTCTTAGTCAGGGCTGTATCAAAATTCTTAATCGCTTCCTGCATCAGTTGCGAGTTTTTCTCCTTATTGGCTTTTGCCCGAAGGATTTGAGCTTTAAGATAATACAACTCTGGGTTATCTGTTGTCACCTTTAAAGCACGGTTGACATAGTCTAGTGCCTGAGAGTACTGTTTTAAATCCCGATAAGCAAGAGCGATACCCCGATCTGCCAAATACTGGGGAGCAGCATTCTTTTCTAGCTTTTGAATTGCCTGTTCTGGGTTAGCAAAGGGCAAATTGACAGCTAGCATTAAATCCATGTATCCTTTGACTAAGTTTAGTTCTGGATCGTTAGGAGAAACAGCTTCAGCTTTGTCCAAATGTTGATAGACTTGCTGTAGTCTAGTCAGGGCTTGTGGTGCACCCTTGACTGTCCCCTCACGTTGTAGAATGACAGACCCTTCTAAAAATAGACCAACAGCAGCATACAGATTTCCGCGTAAGGGATCACTAGAAATTAAATTTTGTGCGGTTTGTGATGTTTTTTTGCTGTAAGTGTCTAGTGTGGCCAAATCCTTATTCGTATACGCTAAAGATGCTTTCATAGCATAGGCTAAAGGTTCCTTTGGCTCTGTAGATAATGCTTGTTGTAAGTAACGATCTCCAGCTTGATAGTCTCCTTGTTGGAAAATGGCTTTGAATGCTGCCTCTGTTTTGTTGCCAATATTACGAGGCTCTTTCATCCGAAAGGGATCTGCAGCCCAAGAAGGATTTGCCCAGATGTTCAGTGCAATGGTAGCTGAAAAAGCCACTATAATAGAGCGATAAAATTTGGCAGGTACAATTTTTTGCAAACCTGGGAACCGTGCATCCATTTTTTGCCTCAGTATATTTACGTCTTATATTTGTTTTTTAGATGACTTTTAATTCACGGAATGTGGATCTGTTTCAGGCAGAATTTTGTATACTGTTTGACTTTGGTAATTTTTCTAAGTTCCCAAGCGTGTGTTTTGGCTATTGTTCAAGACTCATTTTGCCACAATGAATGAAAGTAGGGGTGACGGTTTTCGCCGTTAGCTTGGCTCCATTCTAACCAGTGGTGCGTAATTTTGGTCCAGATGCAGCATGTTTCTTGCTGCAATAGAGACGTTGCTAGCCTCTTGAATCCTTGTAAATTTTTCGGAATTCTACAGTAGCTGGCAGTGTAGTTAATAAATATGTTGCTGACTTTTTGGTAAACTTAACAAATGCTCTATCTGAGAAACCTAATTTATCATCCCACGGCTTGCCCGACAGCTATTCTCAAATCAATCAACTTGGAATTAGCATCCCAACAACTGGGTTTGATTATTGGACCGAGTGGTTCTGGCAAAAGTACGTTACTCGAAATTTTGTCTGGACTTGCCGAACCGACATCAGGTTCACTCTTCTGGCGCGAGCAAGAACTGACAGCTGAGCAGATGCAACAACTGGCTGGCTTGGTCTTTCAGTTTCCTGAGAGGCATTTTTGCGGCGGTACTCTCTTAGAAGAATTGCGCTTGGGACATCCAGAGTTAGGAAAAGAGCGAGTTACGCAAGCACTTGGAGAAGTAGGCTTAGAG
>NZ_QMEB01000361.1:1764-3742 GCF_012912135.1 Brasilonema bromeliae SPC951
CATTTATCGCTTAGTACATCACCTCATGCTTTGAGTGGAGGTCAGCAGCGGCGTTTAGCTTTGGCGGTGCAGTTGATTCGCCAGCCACATCTATTATTGTTAGACGAACCGACAGCTGGGTTGGATTGGTCAATGCGTCGGCAACTGGTAAATTTATTAGCGAAACTGAAAAAAAATTGGACACTGCTGGTTGTGACACACGATGCAGGAGATTTGTTACCAATCGCAGACCGTTGTTGGACTCTCAACCACGGTGAACTCAAATCAGTTGATCCTTTAGCATTGGGTGCCCAGAAAGAACCTCAACCAGCAGTGTGATTTAGCAGTGGGGATGAGGGACAACAAAAGCAGACCATCTTGTGCAGGGGGAATAATTCTTGACTAATGACTGAATTGACTGATGTGCAATTGTGCTTCCCCATGATCTGGAATCCAGGCTAACCATTCTTGACGAGAAACGTGGCACAGTAGCAGTGCTTCGTCAAAACTGTAGGGGTTGGGAAGTTCCAACAGCTTTACCCAACTATAAGCCTGGAAATCATCTGGTGACTCTGTGGAGAAGGACTTCCTTAACCAATCCAGATTGTGCCAGAAGCCTTCTATGGCACAATCCGATGTACTTGAATCTAATTTCATGGCTCTGCTTAGCCTTCGCTAATGGACTAAGACAAAATTATTTCTGTAACTAAGAATACAAAATAACTCCTATTTTTGAAAAGTGAGTGTTTTATAACTTTACATTTGTCAGTTGCAAGTGTTTGGTTGTGTTGCGAGCTACTTCGGGTGAGACTTTGTGGACGGTAGACTAATAACTGAATCACATTACCCAGTAACAAATCCCATAAGATATGACAACAACTCCTTTACCATCGCTGCGCGAGCAACAACATCCGCTGATTCGTCAACTAGCAGATTGTATAGAAGCAGTGTGGCATAAGCACTTGGACTTATCACCTTATCATTTGCCTAATGAATTTGGATATGTGGAAGGTCGGCTAGAAGGCGAGAAGCTGACGATTGAAAACCAGTGCTATCAAACACCCCAGTTCCGGAAAATGCACCTGGAACTGGCAAAGGTGGGAAATATGCTGGATATATTGCACTGCGTTATGTTTCCCCGTCCAGAGTATGAACTACCAATGTTTGGTTGTGATTTAGTTGGGGCGAGGGGTCAAATAAGTGCGGCGATCGCAGACCTTTCTCCAGTCAACTCCCAGTACACTCTCCCAAAATCATATACTTCTGCACTGGCTGCACTCCCTCAGTTAAACTTTTCCCACCCAAGAGAATTACCTGAGTGGGGAGATATTTTTTCAGACTTTTGCGTTTTCGTTCGCCTCAGTTCTCCTGAAGAAGAAAATCTATTTCTCTCTCGCACTCGGGAATTTTTAGAAATACATTGCATGCAAGCCACAGCATCCCAACCCGTTCCATCAGAACAGGCGATGCTAAGTCTGGCTGGACAACGTAACTACTGCACTAAACAGCAGCAGAACGACAAAACCCGTCGCGTACTGGAAAAAGCTTTTGGTTCAGATTGGGCAGAACAATATATGACGACAGTTTTGTTTGATATGCCAAGTTAGTCCAAACTCAACAGTCAAAAACTTCTTGTCTTCCCTACCGCCCCCATCTCCCTATCTGTAGGTTCTGCTACGTTTTCAAGCAACTTACAAATGTAGAATTCATTTAACTTAAGCAAAATCGAGTCACAAAATCCTTCAATGTAAGTTTCATTTCCAAACAGCTTGTCTATGATCTTCAGAGTTAAGTTGAAATCAGCTGCCGTTCACTCAAAGCCAATCAAGTTACCTCTTTAGTCATACTTTTTTTCTAACACACAATGTAGTTGTTACCCAGTTTTGTTTGCTATCTATTTCAGATAGACAAACCAAACTGTTGTAACTGTGTTAGGACTCACGCAAGAACTAGTCGTAAAACTCTTATTCCTATCCTAGGGGGTGTAGGGGTGTAGGGG
>NZ_QMEB01000362.1 GCF_012912135.1 Brasilonema bromeliae SPC951
GGGAACAGGGAACAGGGAACAGGGAACAGGGAACAGGGAACAGGGAACAGGGAAATCCCCTCAGCGTGGCGGAACGCCATAGGGACTTGGTCAGAGTACAAAGGAGTCGATAAGCTTGCGAGCAATACTCAACTTAGGAGGAATCTGCGGTAAGTTGTCCTTACTAAACCAGGCAGCATCTACCAATTCTTGCGGTTCGATGACGATGTCACCACTTGCATAAGTCGCTGTGAATCCAATCATAAGTGAGTTGGGAAATGGCCAGGGTTGCGAGCCAAAATAGCGAATATCTTTCACCTCAATCCCTACTTCCTCGCGGACTTCACGCACCACCGTCTCTTCCAACGATTCTCCCGGTTCCACGAAGCCCGCTAGCACGCTATACATCCCCGGTGGAAACCGAGGGGCGCGAGCTAACAAAAGTTCTTCGCCGCGAGAAACGAGAACGATAATCGCAGGCGAGAGGCGAGGATAATTCACTAATCCACACTTGGGGCAACGTTTGGCACGCTCATGGGATAATTGGGTTGTCCCAGTCGCACAGTGCCCGCAGTACTGGTGAGTGCGGTCCCATTCCACGATTTGGATGGCGCGACCACTCAGCGCATACAACTGTTCATCCAACGTTCCGTACAATTCACGTAATCCCTGTAAGACCATCCCATCGGGGGCGATCGCATCCTTGGGCAATTCTGCCGAGTAACACGGTTGACCATCTAGGGTGCCAAGGAATTGGGTTCGCACTGGCTCCAAGCCAATTTCTGTTAGACTGATTAGATTAGGAATTTCGCTGACCTTTGCTTCGGCGCGAACCAGCAATTTATTGCCAACAAACGCGAACCACCAGGCGGGTTCAGACTGTAGTAGGGGTGGAGCAATGCCAGGGATGAAGGTTCGATGCATATCAGTAGAATGCGATTACCTTGATCGTATCACCGCCGCTCTCACCCAAAACCATACAATAATAATATACCCTTTCCTAAGTAGGATTATTTATCAAAATCTGAACAGAATCGGCTATCCTTCCCCACCCCGCCTGACGGCTGAGGGTGGGGAAGGATAGCCGGTCAATTAAGGGGGTTCAACGCCCCCTTAATTGACAATTTCCGTATTAACTCACGAAGAACATCTGACTGAGTTCTCTCTGTCAACTGACAAAATTGTTGTAAATGCTCAAATTCTCTGTCTGATATTCGCGTTGTGACTTGTTTCATAGTTGTCAATATGCTTTCAAAATGCTACTATTTTGACATTAGCAGAGGTCGATATGCTATGGCTACTAAGCGAATTACTTTCCGGCTCTATCCAAATAAAGCTCAAACCAATAAGATGCACTATTGGCGACGACTTCATAAAGATTTGTACAATGCTTGTGTTGAGCATCGCAAAACCTCTTACAAAAAGTTTGGCAAATCGGTTGATTACTTCGACCAACAAAATTGTTTACCAGAGTTCAAAGAGTATTGGGAAGAGTATAAAGAGCTTGGTAGTCATGCATTGCAAGACACTGTTAAGCGCGTTGATTTTGCGTTTAAGCGCTTTTTTAAACTCAAGTCTGGATATCCTAAATTCAAATCAAGTCGTTACTACAAAGGATGGACATATCCTTGTTCATCAGGGTGGAAAGCTTGCACAAATGGAAAAAACGGTTATCTAAAAATATCTAATTTAGGTAACTTAAAAATGCGTGGTCAAGCTAGAGACTGGGGTAAACCTAAAACTTGCACAATTATATTTAAACAAGGGAAATGGTATGCTTCAATCACTGTTGATTGTGTTCCAACCCGTCCCCAAACTGATACAGGTGCTGTTGGTTTAGATTTTGGTACTCACCATGCTATTGCAGATTCTAATGGCAATGTGATTGAGAATCCCAGATTTGTTAAAGTTGCTCAAACCAAAATTAATCAAATAGCTAAAACCAGTCGTAGAAAAAGACCTCCGAGTAAAGGCGTTAAAGCTTCACGACGTTGGAGAAAAGCAAATAAATCAGTAGCCAAAATACAATCCAAGGTTGCCAGACAAAGGCAAGATTGGCAACATAAAGTCTCTACACAAATAGTTAGCTGTAATAGCTTGGTAGCGACTGAAAAGTTAAACCTTAAAGGGATGACTCGCTCTTCTTTAGGCAAGAATAAACGTCAAAAGTCAGGACTTAATCGTTCGTTGCTTGACGTGGCAATTGGCAACCTTAAAGAGTTAATCAAGTACAAAATCACCGAAGCTGGTGGTTTTTATATCGAGATTCCCACGGTCAAAGTTAAGCCATCTCAGACTTGCCCGAATTGTGGTCATCAAAAGAAGAAAACACTAGCAGAAAGAGTACATTATTGCGAAAAATGCGACTATCAATGCGATAGGGATGTAGCAGCAGCAATGGTAATGCTCAACTATGCAAGGGGGCAGGAACTGTCCTCTACAGATGCTGATGAGTCAACCTCTACTTGGTGCGGAAGCTTCAAGCAAGTTGCTCAGATGAAGCGTCAGAAACAGCTAGCTCAGCCGTTAGGCGGCTAGCTGTAGTTCATTCTCTGTTCAACTTGAAACTCCTAAACTCCTTGAACACTTGAATTACTTTTCTCAGCACCAAGACGCCTTCCCAATCACTTACCTCAACGACTTGCGAGGAGAGATTTTAGCGTGCCCCTATCTTGCAACCAACAACCTTAACCGCGACTTTGTTGACACCAAAGGCTTTTCTGTGGTATTCCAGCGTTCAGAAATTGCGGAAGTGGAACGGCGGTTTCCTTTCTTCAAGCCCTATCTCGACCAGGCGCTACAGCCCACCTGCAACGCTTTCTATCTTAACCCCTTGCTGCTTAAAGAAGGTTCCCGCGTCGATCCACATATTGATCGCTCCCTGCGATCTTACTGCAAAACGATTGAGCCTCCTGTGGTGGTTAGTGTTCTTTATGTGCAAGTACCGTCAAACTTGCAAGGCGGAGAACTTCTGCTGCGCCGCCATAAACAGCAAGTCGGGCAGATTAAACCACAAGCTAACACCTTACTGTATTTTCAAGGCGATCTGACTCATTCCGTGAATGCTGTTAAAACCACAGGGACTCGTCTAAGCTTAGTTTGTGAACAATACAGCCTGAGCGAAATTGAACTGCAAGATATTCCAGCGTTCACAGTGGAGTCTAGGGTAGTGAAGGTAAAGCGGAGGTAAGAAATTTTCCAAACCAGAGGTTATGTCCGAAGTGCGATTCGCTGTGTTTATTCATGCTTGGATTTACTGCGATCGTGATCATCTAGATGAGTTCGCACTTGCTTTTGAAATTCTTTAACAGCCTCAATATGATTTTGAGAAGCATTTATATGTGCCTGCGCAGATTCAGAAAATACTTCCACCGAAGGATCCTCTTTTAATTGCTGCGCCTTTTCCAAAGATTCCTGCGCCTGCTTCTGAATAGTTTTTCCAGACGCTTCAATGCTTTGACCGATTTCCGGCTTAGTTTGGTCGTCGCTTTGTAGCCGCTTACCAACCTCTTCTACCGATTTACCATGCTCAAGTGATTGCAAGGCGTGTTTCTGTGCGGCTTGCACGGTCTGCGGTGAAATCTCATGCATAACGGTCTTACCTACTTATCAGTTATCAGTGTGATAGCGTTTTCTTAGGGACTTCCTCATCTACCGTAAGCTATGGTTATACCGTTTCACTTTAAGGTTGATAAGCTGTTACGCTTTTAACTTGCATATTATTTTGGTTTAGTCAATCATTGAAA
>NZ_QMEB01000363.1 GCF_012912135.1 Brasilonema bromeliae SPC951
ATCAACAATTGCAACGCCGCCCCCGCCCGCTGTGCTAATAATTTCGCCAAGGCTAAACGGATTGCAAAGTTAATTCTAAACGCTTCCCCACCAGAGTAAGTTTCATAAGCCCGCATCCCGGAGATCGCAAGACATTGTTAAAGCCGTGGCGATAGCTTCGCTGCAGCATAGCGGCAGATCGCTCTTAACTTCCGCAGGTAAGCATACACTATCGTCTACACACAATCTTGTTCATCTGGCAGGACGCACCACACTAACCAACTTACCAGCCAAAGGTTCCCCTGCCAAAATAGCTGCATTAATTCGCTTTGCTAATCCACTTCTATCTACATCATCCGTACAAACAATAATACCAGCATGACTGGGTACATAGCGATGCAAACGTTTGAAGTCTCTGCGGTTTAGGGTTAAAACAACACGCTCGTTACTACTTGCAAATGCGAGAACTTCATCATCAGGTATTTTTAAATTAGCCTTTCCTGCTTCTTGGACGGTAACAACATCATGCCCCAAATCGCGTAAATGCTCCACAACCTCATAGGGAAACTGTTCATCTGCATACAAACGAGCCATTATTCTTCATTCTCCCGAATGGCTGTTGTTATTTCCTCTGGATATACTGTCGCATAAACCCAGGCGTTGGCTAAGTCTGTCGCAGATAAAGTTGGATAGTCTTTCAAAAGTTGAGCTTCGCTAATACCTAAATTACGAGCATTAACTAACACCCAAATAGGAATGCGGGTTCCACTAATACAAGCATCTCCACCACATACACCTGGGGTTTTCTCGATTCCACGCCAAGGATTTCCTAAACTTTGAGCTAATATCTGAATCGCCTGTGCTTTTTCATTTGGTGTTAAGGCAAGTAGTTCTGGTTCCAACTTTTGAAGCGTCATAGCATTACTACCAACCTAAAAAGACTATAACTATATTTGAATATTCTAACCCATGCTCAATATGCTTCTCCACCAGAGTAAGTCTCATAAGCCCGTGTCCCGGAGATAGCAAGACATTGTTAAAGCCGTAGCGATCGCTTTGCTGCAGCATAGCGGCAGATCGCTAGGAACTTCCGCAGGTGGGCGTACATCTAAGTTACCATACTGAACAAATGGTAAAAAATCAGTCGTTCTCACATTATGTATGAAGCTTTCATTGATTTAGATGAATTAATAGTACGTTGTAGAGATAAACAAGCAAGGAAGTTTATCAAAGAAGCAGTAGCTTGTTATAGAGCAGGAGCATACCGTTCTTGTATTGTGGCAACATGGAATGCAGTAGTATTTGATTTTCTTCATAAACTTACAGA
Source organism: Brasilonema bromeliae SPC951 (assembly GCF_012912135.1). GTDB lineage: Bacteria > Cyanobacteriota > Cyanobacteriia > Cyanobacteriales > Nostocaceae > Brasilonema > Brasilonema bromeliae. The sequence goes on from NZ_QMEB01000363.1 coordinate 1,307, forward strand.
ATTAAAGCTTTTAGAAGATAAAGAAGCATCAAACTTATTGGAACAATTTGAAAAACTGAGTTCCGAAAAAAAGGTCAAAGAGCTTTGGCAGTTTGAGTCAGATATTCCCAAAAAAGCGCTCAACCCATTTGAATTAATCTCGACTGTTGAGAAGTCAGATATTGAAAGATTATTTGAAGATAGAAGCCGATGCGCTCATCCCTCAATGACATCTTTGGAGGAACCATTTGAGGCTACAGCAGAATTAGCACGCTATCACTTAAGAAGTGCTATTACACACCTTTTAGAAAGACCACCAGTTCAAGGTCGTGCAGCCCGTGAAAGAATTTTCCAAGATATTAAGTCTGAGTATTTCCCAACAGACTCAGAACTGGCGATAAAGTATTTTCAAAAAAGTCCGTTAGCTCGCGCTCGCTTGGCTCTTATTAAAGATGTTGTTAGAGGATTAACAATAAACTTGTTAACAGAAAATCTTCCCGAAGACGAAAGAGAACGTCAATTCTCTGCAATTCATGCAATTTCAAGTATGTATCCTGAACAAACAAGAGAAATATTGAATGAGAAATTATCTGATATTATTCTGAACAAAGTCGTTGATACAAATTGGGAGAAAGTAATTATCTACTTAGCAGATGTTAAAATTTGGGACACTCTTACTGAGCCGTGCCAATTAAAAGCGGTAGCCTTTATCGAAAAGCTTAACATATTTGACACATCAAGATATTATCTATGCGAGCAAAATGTTTATATATTCTTTAAAGCTGCTCAAATAAGTTTTTTAAAAGAAGCTATATACGTTAAGCTTCAACTGCTTACTCTGAAACAACTACTTTCTCTCAAGGAATTTTGCCAAGAAAAACTACAAAATAGCTCAATCAATGAAGTTATGGAATCTCTACTAGAAAAAGCTATTCCCCAAGCTAGTTTTAATGAATTAGTTTCAATGATATCAAAGGACAATAATTCTTGGAATGAGAAAATTTATTTGTATTTAATGGAAAAAATTAAAGAAGCCTCTCTCAAAGGAATTTTCTGCAACTTATCAGAAATCACACAAGAAGAAAAGTTACTAAAAATCACTGAACAACGGCTGCTCTATTTACTAGAGAATGCTTCTCTAGAAAAGTTACTTCAAGTGAGTAAATATTATGTCTATAAATTATCTGGCAGCAATCTAGAAAGTGCGATTGAATTACTGAAGACTTCAATTATAAAACTTTCTCAACAAGTAGAATTTGATAAATTAATACTCATGAAATCAAATTATAGTAACGAATTCCTCGATGACTTATTAAAACCTATCTTGATAGAAAATCTTCCTAAAATAGTAAGTAATTTTAGATTATCAGACTCATATGATGATGCCGCTTTCAATGCTAATATATTACTTGAGATAGCCGATTCTTTAAGTCCTGCAGAATGGGAATCTATTCTAAAAGCGTTCTGCGAAAATGATCAGATATACGATTCACGTGGTTGTCCTAGCATTTTTGAATCTCTCTTCAATAAATCTAGAAAGCTTAATAATTGTGTAGAGCCTTATTGGTTATCTTTCAGAGAAAATCTAAATACGTTTGGCAGTAGTTATAAAAAGATTAATAAATTGAAACAGCTAATTGATTCTTACCTTCCGATTAAGTGATTTTTTTGCTGTCTAGTACCTTACATCATCAAATATAGTATCCATCAATTCCCGAAACCACTTATCCGCATAAACAGGATTTTGCTCTCTCAACCAAGAATAAGCAGCCTCAATTTCTGCATTTGCTGTTCGAGTCATTCTAACTTGAAATGCCATACTTTTGTCGCATTTCTTGTTCAAATTCGCTCAAGGTAGTGGTTCTACCTGCTTCGACATCTTCCAATCCCTTGTTGATTCCAGCAATAGCTTCCAACTTCTCCAAAGCATCAAGCAGCTTTTGGTAAGATTCAGCATCTTGGACGACAAGTTCGGCTTTACCATTAACTGTCAGCACTACAGGTTTTCCCGTCTGCTTCATCTGTTCTAGGAATTCCAGCGTATTGCGTTTAAAGCTGGAGAGTGAATGTATATCTCGGCTGATGTTTATCATTGGGTTGATTATGCACTAAATTTGCACTTAATTTAATGCTATAGCAATCCTAAATCATTTGTAAAATTCTCTCTTCTTTCTTTTCTTGGCGTTCTTGGCGTCTTGGCGGTTCGATATTTTTACAACTCAAATAGGATTGCTATATTTCACCCAAAAGCTTTTTAGATGTTTGGTGCAGTCTTAAATCAACAATCGCACCTGTGAACCCTGCTGAGTTTTATTCACTTCAATTCGGGCTTGAAAAGCTTCTTTGAGGTGAGGCATATGAGTTACAGTGAGGATACAAGCAAAATCAGAGGCGATCGCATTAATCGCTGCAATCAGGCGATCGCATCCTTCTGCATCTT
>NZ_QMEB01000364.1 GCF_012912135.1 Brasilonema bromeliae SPC951
ATAAACAAACTGCCCTCAAATACTTCAACGATTCTCTGCCTTTGAGTAAACAAGTCGGCGACAAAGCACAACAAGCAACAACCCTTTACAACCTCGCGTACCTAGAACGCGATCGCAACAACCTGCAAGCAGCCCGCACCAACGTAGAAACCGCAATCAAAATTATCGAAGAATTACGCACCAAAATCGACAGGCAAGAACTCCGCACTTCTTACTTTGCTACAGTAACGGGTTACTATAAATTCTACATCGACCTGCTGATGCAACTGCACAAAAAAGACCCATCCCAAGGATACGATGCATTAGCCCTACACATCAGCGAACGCTCCCGCGCCAGAAGCTTGATAGAACTATTAACTGAAGCAAATGCCAAAATTCTCAAAGGCGCAAACCCAGAACTCGTACAACAAGAACGCAACTTACTACAGCAAATTGATGCAACAGAGACACTGCGGCAAAATTTAGCAAATTCACCAAATAAAAACGACCTCATCACCAAAGCAGCTATTCAAAGACACACCACAGAAATTGAAAATCTCTTCAGCCAACACCAGGAAGTGCAAGCCAAAATCCGTACGACTAGCCCAGAATATGCAAAACTGACAAACCCAAACCCCGAAAAGGACATTCTCAAATTACCGCAAATCCAACAACAACTTGATAAAGACACTTTGCTATTGCAATATTCTTTGGGTGAAGAACGCAGTTATTTGTGGGCAGTTACTCCCACTTCAATGCAAGTTTACACTCTCCCCGGACAAAAGGAAATAGAAAAAGTTGCAGAGCGGTTCCGTACAGATTCGCAGCAAGTAACAACTACTGACTTAGCGATTAACAGCGCAAAACAACTCACTCAACTGATTCTCGCACCTGTTGCTGATAAATTACCAGGAAAGCGTTTGGTCATTGTTGCTGATGGTGGGCTGCAAACCATTCCCTTTGGGGCATTAGCTGATATTACTTCAAATAAATACCAACCACTGATGATAAACCATGAAATTGTCAATTTACCCTCAGCTTCAACCATTGCCATCCAACGCCAAAAACTCGCCAACCGCCAAAGCGCACCCAAAGCCATAGCGATTCTCGCCGACCCGGTATACAGTGCTACCGACACACGAGTGACAGGTAAACCGGAAAATACTCAACTCGCCCCCGAAATCCAATTTGAACGTTCTGCCCTTAACCGTTCCGCCAGAAGCCTCAAACGCAATGGTTTGCCCAGGCTAGCCAACACAGCAACAGAAGCAAAAGGAATTTTAAAACTGATACCAGCAGCAACTAGCCTGGAAGCATTGAGCTTTGATGCTAATTACGACTGGGCAACAAGCAAAACCCTCAATCAATTCCGTATCCTGCATTTTGCCACCCACGGCTTCGTCAATCAAGAGCAACCAGAGTTATCCGGGATTGTACTGTCATTGGTTGATAAAAAAGGCAAGCCAATCAGAGGATACTTGCGCTTGGGAGATTTGTTTAACCAAGACTACCCAGCAGAGTTAATCGTCTTGAGCGCCTGCGAAACCGGACTTGCGAATCAACCAGATAAAGCTGATGATCAAGAATTTAAACGAGCAGTTATTGGTTGGGATGACCGAGTTCCTATGTTAAGCCGACAATATCCTTGGTCGGCAATTGGTAGAGTACAGGGATTAACCACCAAAGGCGAGGACTATCATTGCACAGGTACATTAATCAGTGAAGATGTCGTTTTAACCAATTCACACTGCGTCATTGATCCTGAAACACACCAAGCTAGTCAAAAAATCTTGTTTCTCCCAAATCTTATCAATGGCAAAGTCGCGGATGAATCGGATATTGCCCAAGTTCAAAATGTCATTTATGGCACTGATTTCACTAAAACTAAGTTAGAGAATCAAACTGACGACTGGGCGCTTTTAAAACTCGATAAACCTATCGGCTTAAAATACGGATATCTCGGTTGGAAATCTTTACCCTCATCAACTCTCACCAAAAACCGGAATAAATATATTTTCGTTGGTTATTCTGGTGATTTCCCTAACACAAACAAAGAAAAGTATCGATTTTTTACCGCAGGTAAGGGATGGACAGCAAGCGTGCAAGTAGGTTGCAGCATCGTGGGTGAAGAAGGCAATGTGTTGTTACACGACTGCGATACCACTGGTGGTTCTTCCGGAGGAGCAATTATTGGCGTCATAGGTAATCAACCGTACATAATTGGTCTTAATAATGCAGAAATCAAAACTCGTGATGGAAGAGGGATAATCAACCTGGGTGTGAAGATTGATTTCTTAGATAGATTGGTAGGAAAATAAGTACAGTTCTAAATCATTTGTGAACAACAAGATTCTTGACTTCTAAAAGAAGTCGTAGGTTGGGTTGAACGGAGTGAAACCCAACAATATCAAACGTGTGTTGGGTTTCGCTTACGCTCTAACGCCACTTTGCTCAAGTCGGGAAACCCGCCCACCGCAAGTCGCTCCCCAACCTACCATTCTACTTCTTCCCTACACCCCTATTAAACAAAAGGTAGACTATGACGCTCAAAAAAATTCCAAATCGTCTGAGTTGAGTCTAAACCGAGATCTTTATTGAACTCATTCACATCTTTATCACTAGAAGTACCACCGTACCAGAGATGTCCGCCATCGACTACAGCTAATTGTACAACCTCGGAACCACCGCTACAACCGGAGTAGGAATAGGTTTTAACTTTTGAGCGATCGCGCCTTGCGCGGCTCCCTGCTGGAGCATCGCTCTGATTACCAGCCACGAATGCTACATTCTTCGCAGTATATGCAGGACATTGGTTGTGATCTCGCCAAAAGTTGACTGCTTCCGGAATAGAAACTAGCGCTCCTTTTTGAGTTTTTTCATCACCCTGATAATGTACAGATTGGTCGTTTGTGCCGTTAATCATCAACATTGATACAGGCATTTGTGGTTGACATGTTTGTTTAAGTCGCCTTGGCAGAGAACCAGCGACAGAGGCAAAAGCTGCTATTCTATCAGATAGTTGACAAGTCAAAGCTTGGGTTAATATTCCACCTCTAGAAAAACCAGTAGCATAGATTCTACGGCTATCGATATTTCTAACTTGTTCCAGGTGATTAATAAAATTCTTGACAAAAGAAACATCATCAATATTTCTTTTGCTTGTCTTTCTTAAGCTCCATCTCTGGTCAATTCCATCAGGATAAGCGACAAGAAACCCTTTTTGTTCTGCTAATGTATTAAATTGAGAAACATTACTAATTGAACGTCCACTACCTTCGTCTCCATGAAATACCAAAACTAATGGCATAGGACGACTAGGAGAATAGGACTTTGGCGTGTAAATATCGTAAGTCCGGGCGTAACCTTGGTCAGTTAATTCACCATTACTCTCACCATAAACAACTTTTCCCTGTCGTGAAGTCATTTGCTGCGCTTGCATTGATTCGCACGCTGTGACTAAACTCATTGAGAGTAAACAAATAAAGACTCGTTTAAGCAATTGAAAACTGAAATTGACATTCACGGTTAATTCTATTTAATAAAATTATAAGCATATTTTTTTTAGTATTATGAGTAATAGGATACACCTATTCACTCACGGTTGACCTCATACAAATGGCTGAATCTTTCTAAATAACAAACAGTCAAACTCTAACTACAGATAGAAGATGTCTCTTTCCGCACAAAGGG
>NZ_QMEB01000026.1:0-8739 GCF_012912135.1 Brasilonema bromeliae SPC951
AATTCAAACAGGTATACAGCGTAAGCGTTTCATGGATTTGCAATGCGTAGTTTATTTATGCCGTGGTGTACTAGTTCAAAATCTCCCAAGTGGGCAAAGTGTTTTTCTATCATATTTACAAGATTTACAGGCGGTTTTTGATTTTCTATTTTCAAGATAATCAGATGCAAAAATCTGGAGTTTTCACTGCTTACTAATTCTCCATCGTATACCTGTATTGCCTTCTGTGTTAGGAGCTAGCCTAACAGAGCCGTCCGCTGTTACACCATCTAACCATTTTGATTTTCCCTGATTATCTAAGGCAACTACTCCATCACCAAGTATATTGATTGTCCATTTTGTGCCTGTATAGCCACCTTTTGTGTTAGGAGCTAACTTAACAGAGTCGTCCGCTGTTACACCATCCAACCATTTTGAACCATTAATTACTCCCTGATTTTCTAAGGCAACTACTCTATTATTAATAATGTGTACCTTCCATTTAGTAGAAGCATCAATATTAGAAGAACCTAAGCTTACATTATTATTTTTTATGCGAGAATCTAAAAATCTCAAACCAGTATACTGGTTTCCTAGACATTCTAATGAAATAACATTACCATCTTGTAGAAGTGAAGAAGTTTTAGTAATCCAAGCACGAATATTACTTAATTCTGCTTGTCTGTTTTCTAACAAATTAACATTGGAATTCAGCTCATTATCTGTAGGTTTTCGTCCAAGCACCTCTTGATAAATATCGATGATTTGCTGATTCACAGATTTATTGCTTTTAGCGGTTGGACTAAGGCTTACAGGTTGCTCAGTTGTATCTGCATTACTAGACAATTTACTGCTCTGGATAAACGAGACAAACCCGGCTAACCCAATTATAACAATCACACTATATCTAATGAATTTGTTTTTAGCAAGTTGAATAAAGGGATTAACGCTGACACTAGGGGCAGGACTAGACGATAGAACAGTTGGCTGCTGATTATTGGTGAAATTCTGACTTAACTTCTGATTACAATTGAGTTTGGCTGCAATTTCACTTAAAATAGGGGCATATTTACCATGATGAAAAACCGGAAGTAGTTCCTTACAACAAAGCTTGCAAAGAGCTTCTTGTTCACCTATTTCATTCAAATACCTAATAAGTAGTAGAAAAAAGTCAGATTCGGAAGAATCTCTGATAAATGAAAGTCGCTTGGGGTCGATTCCAATGCTAACACATAGTGCTTCTCGTGTTCTTGATTGTTGGCTACGCAGTAAAAGGTTTATTAATGTGTCTATATCAGTTTCTTCTAAAAAAAATTGAGTTGACATACTTTAAATTCCTCACACTAGTTACAATTTAGTTTAGATTTAACATTTTCCAAATCAGCCGAGTACTTACTTCTTTTAAACACAACTTCAAGTTCTTTGCTGATTTTACAAAGTGCTTGTTTGTCACCTATACTATGCAAATAGCTAATTAGCTCTAAGGCAAAGTCAGCATCGGTAGATTGCCTTAAAAATCCAAGTTGATTTGGTTCAATTCCAATTTTTATACAAAGTGGTTTTCGCGCCGAATATTCTGCACGTCCACTACGTATTAAGAGTTCTGTAAGTAATTCTCTGTCAGAGTCGTTTAGTTCCTGATCTAACTCAGACACTCGTTCATTGGGGACTGGAGGCTGGTCTTTAGATCCATTCAAAGGCTTCTTCTTTAAAGTTGGGGTTAGTTGCTCTGGAATACCTGCTAACCTAATTGCAGCACAACCAAATTTGTAGGCAAATTCAACAGGCTTTCCTGCTCCTAGAGCATCGTAAAAACCCACAGCAAATTCAATTGCTGCTCTATCTCCGATTGCCTTGCTCATACCAATCACATAATTAATGTGTTGAGAGATAGCATCTGCTTGCACTTGGGAGTAACAGCCATTAAGAACAACACACTCAACCTGATCAGCAAATAAATCAAACAGTCCCGCTAGAGCTTCTCCATCGACTAACTTTGCCAAACCTGTTTCGTCTTCAAATACTAGACCCTCATCTCCTGTCCCATGCCCTGAGAAATGGACAATAGAAGGATTAATATCCAGCATTGCTCGCTGGATATCCCTCGGTCGCACTGCCCACTTCTGCTCTAAGACAAACTGGTCGCGGTGTTTGGCTCGCTGTAGTCCAGCATCGATTTCACGCACCTCTTCATTCAAACGCAGCGGTGTTGTGCTTTTAGGATTTGCTGCTAAAATCAAGATTTTTTGTTGCATAAATTAATTAGCTCCAGTTATATTAAATTGAAAAGTTTTTATTACATAACTAACTTTGTTACTAGCAAGGTTATTCAACAGGATTTGGGTGGTAACTTCTTAGCTATTTCACTATCAGTTTGTGAAATTTCGTTTGCCCTAAGCCATTGCTGGATTAACTCAATGACTACCTGATTCATCTTTTTCCCCTGCATAACGCAGGTAGCATGAAACTGCTTTTTCAAATCATCTGAAATGTTGATATGCATTTCTTTAGTAGTTTTGGCATTCATGTAATTCACTCAGACATGGATAAAGCTACAAAAGTAAAAACGGCATTTCTGAAAAAATGCCGTTAACTCCTACCTTGCATCTATACCCTATTCGTATGAAGAGATACGAATAAGCCCTTGATTAGCACGCTAAAAAACCTGATTTTTCGTATTATTGACAATAATATACGTTTCTTTAGAACGTCAAATTCCAGTATTAATACGTTAGTGAAAGATATAAAATTAATGTAAGCGCTCTGACATTCAAAACCCAATAACAGAAACAGCCTTCTTCCAGTGCTCTTATACCAGTTGACCCTAATTTCTCAATTAACAGCTCCCCTTCTTTTCATATTCTCATAATTACGTACTAGGTTTCAGAATCAGCCCAAGTGCTTAGCTTTCTTCCAAAAGAAGATTCTCCCAAACTTAGGTTGACCAAGCTTTTTCCGCCATTCTTCCATGTAAGTGTAGAACACTGGAGTCAAATAGAGAGTCAATATTTGAGAGAACACTAATCCGCCGACAATTGCAATCCCCAAAGGACGACGCGCTTCAGAACCCGAACCCGTCCCCAACGCAATTGGTATTGTCCCCATCAAAGCTGCCATTGTTGTCATCATAATTGGACGGAAGCGAACCAAGCAGGCTTCGTAGATGGCATCAAAGGAATTTTTTCCTTCCCGTCGCTGCGCTTCAATGGCGAAGTCTACCAACATAATACCGTTTTTCTTTACAATACCTACTAGCAAAATGATTCCGATGAAGGAGTAGAGATTTAACTCAACATCGAAAATCAACAGTGTTAACAAAGCACCACAGCCAGCCGAAGGCAAACCAGAAAGAATGGTTATGGGGTGAATGAAATCCTCATAGAGGATACCTAGAATCAGATAAATCACCACAATCGACACAAGCAACAGCCAGCCCAAGTCGTTGAAGGACTGTTGGAACACCTGTGCTGAACCTTGAAAGTTGGTAGTGATGCTTTGAGGCAGAATCTGACTAGCGAGTTGCTTGATGGTGTCTGTCGCTTGACTCAGAGACATTCCTGATGTTACGTCGAAAGAGATAGTGGCAGAAGGAAGCTGACCAACGTGTTTGACGGTGAGGGGACTCACTCCTTGGGTGATACGGGCGATCGCTGTTAAAGGAACCTGTTGTCCGTTACTCGATTGGATGTAGAGTAGCGATAGAGAGTTGGGATCGTGCTGATACTGCGGCTCTAGTTCCAGAATCACATAAAACTGATCGTCTGGGGTATAGATTTTTGAAATTTGGCTAGAACCATAAGCAGCCCCAAGTGTTTGTTCGACTTGTTCCGCCGTAATCCCAAGAGTTGCTGCTTTTTTGTGGTCAATCTCGACTTGTAACTGGGGAGTACTTAGTTCTAAGTCGCTGTCAACATCGCGGAATCCTGGTAGCGCTTTGATTTTATCTTTCAGTATAGGAACGTATTGACGGAGTGCTTGTAGGTCAAGGCTTTGCAATGTAAACTGGTATGATGAATTAGTCTGTTGACCACCAATAGGGATCGCAGGTGGAGAGCGTAAGAATACTTGAATGCCTGGTATGCGCGTCAACTTAGGGCGCATTTCTTGAATGATTTGGTCGGAATTGAGACGGCGTTGGGAACGCGGCTTCAACAGAATTGTAATTCGACCGGAGTTGACAGCAGCATTAGGTCCACTCGCACCTACAATAGAGTCAACTGCTTGGACATTGGGGTCTCGACGAATGATGTCAACGACCTTCTGCTGGTGACTTAGCATAGCATCAAAGGATATGTCTTGTGCTGCTCGCGTGTTTCCCATGATTTGTCCAGTATCCTCTGTGGGGATAAATCCTTTGGGAACAAGGACAAACAAGTAGACTGTCAACGCTAAGAGAATGACTGAACCGATAAGTGTTATGAGGCGGTATTTGAAAAATGGCTTGAGACTCCACTCATAGCCCCGCAACAGTAAATCAAAGACACGCTCTGAGACTCGGTACAGACGGCTTTGATGCTGATGATTTGGTGGACGGATGAATCGACTACACAGCATTGGCGTGAGGCTGAGGGAAACAAAGCCCGACACCAAAATCGCAACGGCAATTGTCACGGCAAATTCATGAAACAACCGACCAATTAATCCACCCATAAATATGAGGGGGATGAACACCGCCACCAGCGATAACGTCATCGACACAATTGTGAAGCTGATTTCTCGCGAGCCATTAAACGCTGCTTCCAGTGGAGATTCACCCATTTCGCGGTGACGAACGATATTTTCCAGTACAACGACCGCATCATCAACAACAAAGCCGACTGAGAGCGTTAATGCCATCAGTGAGATGTTATCCAGAGAATAGCCCGACAGATACATTACGGCAAATGTGCCGATGAGTGCCACGGGAAGCGCCAGACTGGGAATGAGTGTGGCAGAGAGTTCGCGTAAAAATAGGAAGATAACTACGACAACCAAACAAACTGATAGAAATAACGTGAATTTCACATCATCAACGGAAGCGCGGATCGATTCAGAGCGATCGTACATGATACCCATCTCAAGTGATTTGGGAACTTGCTCGCGCAGAGTGGGTAGAAGTTGCTTGATGGTATCGACAATTTCCACCGTATTACCATCTGGTTGAGGCTGCACAGCCAAAACAATCGAATGAATGCCGTTGTAAAGATTTAAGACTTTATCATTTTGCACGCTGTCAATCACCTGACCCACATCTTGGAGTCTCACAGGTGCGCCATTTTTGTAGCTGATAATCAGTGAACGATAAGCAGCTGCATTCGTGAGTTGACCGTTTGCTTGGATGGTGTAAGTTTTATCATGACCAGAAAGACTGCCTGTTGGCAAGTTCACATTTGACTGGGCGATCGCATTTCTAACCTGATTTAGCCCAATTCCCCGCGTGGTCAATTTTTGTGGATCAACTTGGACGCGAACAGCATATTGCTGCTGACCGTATACTTGTACTTGGGCAACGCCGTCAATCATAGAGATTGGCTGACCGACCGTAATCTCTGCGTATTCGTCCACTGTAGAGATAGGGAGCGTTTCAGAATACATGTAGAGGTAGAGAATTGGTGCAACCGATGGGTTGACCTTGCGGTAGGTAGGTGGTTTAGGCATACCTGGGGGTAATTGTCCAGCTGCTGCTGAGATTGCTGCTTGGACATCTTTGGCAACATCGTTCACGCTGCGGCTGAAGTCGAATTGCAGGGAGATGTTGGTACTGCCTGTTGAACTGGTGGAGTTGAAGGAATTGAGTCCGGCTATGCTGGAAAATTGTCTTTCTAAGGGCGCAGCTACGGAAGATGCCATTGTTTCAGGCGTCGCACCGGGTAAACTGGCGGAGACGGAAATGAAGGGATATTCTACATGAGGTAAGGCGCTAATTGGTAAGAGTGCATAACTCATGAGACCGAAGATGACGATACCTATCATGACTAGGGTTGTCATGACGGGACGGCGGATAAAGAGTTCTGAAAGGTTCATGAGTTGTGCTGTTCCAGATTTTTTCTTTCAAAATTTGGGGTGGATGATGTTGGCAAATATGAAGTTATTTGATTGCTGTCAAAATCATCTCTACATCTTTGATGAGATTAGCGATTTGTGAAAATGATTTTTTAAATAAACCGCAGAGGCGCAGAGTACACAGAGAAAAGAGTAAAGAGAGGTTTTTACGTATGATTTGGGACTGCTATAGATCGTCGCTGGATCATTGACTTGGCACAAAGTTTTATGATTGTTGCTGGGCTAACAAGCGAGAATGAACCAGGCTCAAGTCAGGTTGAACACTGGACAAACGTTGACGAACTGATTCAGCTAACTGCTCGCGTTGATCGAGATATGCTTCCACAGCATCGCGATGTCGAAGATAGTAACCAATGGTCAGATAAACATCGGATAAAGATAAGGATGAGTAACGCTGGACTATCGATTCAGGGGATGCACCATCCTGAAAGGCGTGAATGACCAGTTCCAACAAAACTCTTGTATTACCGACTCGAATTGCGCCTGTGGTATCTTGACTTAGGGGAGGACTTTCTTGTTCTAGTATTAAACTCATGGATCAATCTCCTAGGTAAACTACTATCTAACGGGATTCCGCGATGATTGTTTCAGAAACGGGCTTTCCTTCAACTTGAATGAGTCTTCGTTCAGAGATTAGATCGTAGGAAGGATGCTTAATCTGCTTGACTAAGCCAGCATCAATCAAAGCTTGGTGAAATGCTGCTTGCTTGTTAGTTGTTTCTTTTTCGGCAAGATACCTTTGAATTGTCTGATGAAGCTGCTGAAGTTCTTGTATTTCAAGTGTCTCAAGTTGATTCAGTATTTGCTTAAGGGTTTCTTGTGCCATAATTTTTTCCTTTTTATAGATTATTGTGTTTACCGCTATTTGCTGAAAGCTTCTTCATGACTCCAGTGACTCTAATAGCTGACGCACGGACATTACAGGTATCACTGAACTAGAAAATCCCTTGGTGTCGCGGGTCACAATTGCGTCTAAACTTTGGAACACTGCACAGTAAATCTGTACCGCGTCTTCAAAATCAGCTAAACCAGATGAAATTGCCGCTTCTAAAATAGCCCGATCTACAGAGCAAATGACCATAACAGCCAACGTGGTTAAAATCGCTTGTTGAGCTTGTTCAATACTTCCAGTTTGTCTGCGGGCGATGTAGAAAATGTCAGTGAGTGTTGTAGCAGTGACATACCCAACTACTTTCCCAGAATCAATTGCGTTGAATAGAGCTTCCGCATGTTGCAGAAATGGCTCTCGCTCTAGCAAGTAATCTAAAACAATATTGGTATCAATGAGAACTTTCACTAATAATACTTCTCCATCCGACGTTCTTCTAGCATTGCTGCTACCTGCTCATCGGTTGGTGCGGGTTTGTCAGTTTTCAACAACCCTTTCATTTGTTTGATAATACGGGATCTTTCAGGCGTCTGCCCTTCAAGCAATCGCTCTGATTGTTGATTGGGAACATCTTGTAAAGATTCGATAATCGCATGAACAAGTTCAAGGCGATCGTTTACAGATAATTGACGGGCTTGCTTTTTCAGTTCTTGCAGGGACGACATATGAATGACTCCAACAAACACTAGCATCTAAATTTTAGTCTGAGCAATCAAGGACTCAGGTTATATGTGAAACTCATCGCATCAGCTTTATTTCAAAGTTTTTTACCGCCCTCCTGAAAACGAGACAACCCGACGAAACTTAACCTGTCTAAGTTTTTTCCGCCAAGCTTCCATATATGTAAAAAATACAGGTGTTAAATACAGCGTTAATATCTGAGAAAACACCAAACCTCCTACAACCGCAATTCCCAGAGGACGCCGAGATTCAGAACCTGCACCATAACCTAGGGCGATTGGTAATGTTCCCATTAAAGCTGCCATTGTCGTCATCATGATCGGACGGAAGCGAATCAAACAAGCTTCATAAATGGCATCAAACGGACTTTTGCCTTCGTTTCGCTGTGCTTCTATGGCAAAGTCCACCATCATAATGCCGTTTTTCTTGACGATACCTACCAAGAGGATGATGCCGATGAATGAATAAACGTTCAATTCCACATGAAAAATTAATAACGTTAACAACGCACCAAATCCAGCGGAAGGTAGACCGGAAAGAATCGTTAAAGGATGTATAAAATCTTCGTAGAGAATACCGAGAATCAGATAAATCACCAAAATAGCGACAGCTAGTAACAATCCCAAACTCGGCAATGAAGATTGAAATACTTGACTTGCTCCTTGGAAGCTTGTTGTGATGCTAGCGGGAATCACTTTATGCACCAAGTCTTCTATGGTTTGAGTGGCTGCTCCCAGCGATGCATCTGGTGCTAAGTTGAAGGAGATCGTCGCAGCATTCATCCGACCATAGTGATTGACCATCAGCGGTCCAACACCTTGGGATATTGTGACAAATGTACTCAGAGGAACTGCTTGACCAGTAGTGGAATTTGTGCTTGCGCTAGTACTGCTATTTGTGGTGGAATTTGTACTGGTGCTAGTACTGCTATTCGTGGTAGAGTTCGTACTCGTACTAGTGTTAACGTAGAGCTTCATTAAAGCATTTGGATCTTGCTGGTACTGCGGTTCCAGTTCTAATATGACTTTGTACTGGTCACTAGCGGCATAAATTGTTGACACTTGATAAGCGCTATAGGCGTTTTTCAACGTGTTTTCGATTTGTTGGGCGGTAATGCCAAGGGTGGAAGCTTTATCACGGTCGATATC
>NZ_QMEB01000026.1:8749-25883 GCF_012912135.1 Brasilonema bromeliae SPC951
ATTTGTAAGTCGCTGTTGACATCCAGAAGTTCTGGAAGGGTTTGCATCTGGGCGACAAGTTGCGGAACGTATTTTTCGAGGGATTGGACATCGGTACTCTGAAGCGCAAGCTGATACAGTCCTGTTGTCTGTTGTGTTCCGATGGGAATTGCAGGAGGATTTTGTAAGAAGACTTTAATCCCTGGGACAGTTGCTAGCTTGCTTCGTAGTTCTTGGACGATTTCATCAGCGCTGTTGTGGCGATGTGAACGTTCCTTCAGGCGAATCAACAAGTTCCCAGAGTTCCCTGGAACTGCTGCCCCGCTACCGCTCGCACTGGAACCAGGACCAATGTTAGAATTAACTGCATCGACATTCGGGTTTTGCCGAATCAAATTTACCACTTCTTGCTGGTGACGCACCAAGTTATCGAAAGAAGCATCCTGTGATGCCTGTGTTGTTGCAATAATTTGTCCAGTATCTTCACTAGGAATAAATCCTTTGGGAACAGCAATAAACAGATAAATAGTGACAATAAAAAGCACACCAGACAAAATCATTGTGGTCAAGTGAAACTTTAAAGCTATTTTCAAACTCCAATCGTAAACAGCCAAGAAGCGGTCAAACACATACTCTGAAGCTTGGTACAGACGGCTTTGATTTTCGTGATTTGTTGCGCCTACAAAGCGACTACATAGCATCGGGGTGAGGGAGAGGGAAACAAACCCAGACACCAAAATTGCAACGGCGATCGTTACCGCGAATTCGTGGAACAGTCGTCCCAACACTCCACCCATGAACAGCATTGGGATAAAAACCGCCACCAGTGAAATTGTCATCGACAAGATGGTAAAACTGATTTCTCTAGAACCGTTTAAGGCAGCTTCTAGACGAGATTCACCCATTTCCATGTGGCGAACGATGTTTTCCAGCATGACGATCGCATCATCAACCACAAAACCCACCGATAGCGTCAACGCCATCATTGATAAGTTATCCAGCGAGTAACCCAGCATGTACATCGCTGCAAAAGTCGCAATCAGCGATACAGGTAATGCCAAACTGGGAATCACCGTTGCTGAGAGATTCCGCAGAAACAGGAATATTACTAAAATAACCAGACCAATTGTCAAAATGAGCGTAAATCTGACATCATCTACTGACTCTCGAATTGACTGGGATGCATCATAGAAAATCCCTATTTCAACTGATTTTGGAATTTGCTCACTTAACTTTGGTAATGATTTCTTAATTGTGTCTACAACTTGTACTGTATTTGTACCTGGTTGCCGTTGAATGGTCAAAATGATAGCGCGAGTGTCATTATACCAGCTTGCTACCTTATCATTTTGAACACTGTCAACAATCTTACCGAGTTGTTCAAGGTAAATTGGGGCACCATTGCGATAGGCGACAATCAGGGAGCGATAAGCAGCCGCATCTTGTAATTGACCGTTTGCCTGGACTGTAAAATTCTTGTTCTTGCCCGAAATACTACCTGTAGGTAAATTTACGTTTCCTTGTTGTATTGCAGTTTGCACCTGATCCAGTCCAATCTGCTGACTTGCTAACTTCTGAGGATCCAGTTGAATACGAGCTGCATACTTTTGGGAACCGTAAACCTGCACCTGAGCGACACCATTGATTGTAGACAGCTTTTGTGCTATGTAGGTTTGGGCGTAGCGGTCTACTTGGGAAAGCGGCAGAGTCGGTGAGTTTATATATAAGTAAAGAATCGGCTGATCGGCTGGGTTGACCTTGCTGTAAGATGGGGGGTTAGGTAAATCGTTAGGAATTTGTCCAGACGCTGCTGATATCGCCGCTTGCACATCCTGAGCCGCATCGTCAATATTTCGGCTGAGGTTAAACTGAAGCGTAATTTGGGTACTACCTAATGTGCTGGTCGAGTTGAGGGAATCAAGTCCGGCAATACTAGAAAACTGCTTTTCCAAAGGACGGGCAACAGAAGATGCCATTGTTTCCGGGCTAGCTCCTGGTCGCGCCGCTGACACCTGAATGGTAGGATAATCAACGCTGGGTAAGTCGCTGATTGGCAGTAAGCGGTAACTCATGAGACCGAAGATGAGGATACCCGCCATCACCAAGGTGGTCATGATCGGGCGACGGATGAATAGTTGCGAGAGGTTCATGAAGCGCCTCCTGCTGACTTCGACGCCGGTTTGACTCGCACCTTACTACCAGAAATCAGATTCGCCTGACCGTCAGTCACAACTGTTTGACCTGGTTGTAGTCCTTTCTCAATGACATTTAAACCATTAATCATACTGCCAACAGTCACAGGGACATTTTCTACTGTGTTATCTGGCTTGACAACGAAGACAAATTGACCATTGGGTCCATTCTGAACAGCTTGCGAGGGAACGACAGTTGCATTCGGTTGTGTCCTCAGCGTTAATGTTGTGTTCACATATTGACCAGGCCATAGTTGCCCTTGAGCATTATCAAACTGACCTATAAGTTTAATGGTTCCGGTGCTGTTATCGACTGTGTTATTGATGAATGTCAAAACACCCCGTATCTGACGATTGGTGTTGGGGATAGTAACATCCACTGCCAGCTTATTATTGCTCGCGTACTTTTGAATTTCCGGTAGTTGCGTCTCTGGAACCGAAAAGGAAACCTGAATTGGGCGAATCTGGGAGATTGTCAAAAGCGGACTCGTACTATTGGCTGCAACTACATTGCCCTGAGTCACCAAAATATCTCCAGCTTGACCGGAGATTGGGGCGTATATTTTGGCGTAAGAAAGTTGCACTTGGGCGTTTTTTAATGCTCCTTGATCAGAAGCGACAACTGCCTGTGCATTCTGGATTGCAGCTTGATCGCCCTTGACGACTTCTTGAGCATTCTTGATTGCAACTTGATCGCTCTTGACGACTTGTTGAGCATTCTGGATTGCGACTTGATCTCCCTTGACAACTTCTTGAGCATTGGCGATCGCCTCTCTATCTGACTGAAGCGTTGCCACATTCACCTGACTACTAGTAGAGTATTGCTGAGCTTGATCCTGGCTAACAGCACCCTGCTTGTACAAGTTAGTATAACGATTACTTTGTGCCTGTGCGTATTGTGCTTGCGCTTGATCCTTTGCCAAAGTCGCCTCAGCTTGTCGCACCAGTCCTTGGTCTTTGGCTAACGTGGCTCTGGCTTGCTCTACCAGTCCTTGGTCTTTGGCTAACGTTGCTCTTGCTTGCTCTACCAGCGCCAAGTCCTTGGCGACAGTTCCTTGAGCTTGTTGGATGGCAGCCCTTTGTGTTTGGTCATCCAGCGTGAACAGGAGTTGCCCTTTTTTCACCTCCTGACCTTTTTTGAAAAACACTCCGGTAATTCTTCCACCAATCTGGGGTGTCACCGATACGGTAGACTGGGCTTGAACATTACCAATTGCCTGCAATTGCACCGGAACTGTTTTTTGGCCGACTTTGGCGACGGTTACAGGAGTTATCATAGACCGTCCTTTACGTCCCGACCTTTCGGACCTTTGGGATGTTTCAGTTTTGTTGGGCTTGGCAAAAAACGTACGGTAACCAAGAAAGCCCAGCGTAGCGAGCAACACCAGACCGAGTAAAACTAAACCAGTCCGCTTCTTGGATGGAGGATTTTGCTTGAATTCTAAGTGATTTTGGGCTGAGTTCTTCTGCGCTAAACTCTCTTTGGGAATGTTATCGAGCACCAGAGCCTCCAATTGGTTTAAGTTTATGGTTGATGGTGAAATCTCCGCATTCACTATGTCAATTTTATAAATTGACATGAATGTTTACATGAAGCAGGATTCCTAAGCTGATCAGTCAGAAATTACTAAAACTGATGTGACTTTTTTCCTAGTCCAGAAAGAGAATCAGTAGAAAAAACTCTATCGATACTGGTAACAATTTTGTTAGAGAAGAAGAGAATAGACTTCTTGCAAAAGTATGATCAATGGATATTTACAACCAAGGATGGATAAAGATAAATAACTCGTGTTAATCAGTGTGCATCTGTGGTTTTACGTTCACTCCTGTTGACCTTTGCAAAAAGTTTAAGGTTTCCAACGTTCTTTGTTGGCGCTGTACTTTTTTTAAAATCAGGATAATGCTAGTGGTACTGTTCCTTTGGTCGTTCATTTTAGACAGTCCTATGGTTCGCCCGAGTTACCAATCGTTTCGTCTGTTGCTTTATCTGGAGTGGCTGTTGTTAGCCACAGCAGTGTTAATGGAAATTTTGTTACCGTTCGAGTTGTCTTGGCACTTGCTAGAGCGAATTTTTATAATTGCTGCCTTCGGTTTAATGGGCTTAAGACTGCCAACTAAAAAGTTGGCAGAAAAATTGCTTTACACGAGTGTGGAGTTTGGCTTGATAATGCTTGCGGTCACTCCACAAGGCTTAACCATTCGCTCTCTTTTCCTACTGTGCCTGGTATTGGTGATGCGGAGTTGCTTGCTGTTTGAGCGAAAGGGACAGTTGATTGTATTGAGCTTAACTCTTGTGTCCTATGTCATGCTGCTTGTGTCAAGACCTATCGTGCCTGCGAAGCTTAAAGTCGCTGTATGGGATTGGCGACTGAGTTCCTTGTTATTATATAGCTTGACATTAGTATTTGCTTTATTGTTGATTAACGCTCTGCTTGCAGAGTGGCAAAGTCGAAAGCAGTTGGAAATTGCCCATCAGAAACTAGAAATGACGCATGAGCAACTCCGACAGTATGCGTTGCTCATTGAGGATCAGGCGACTTTGCAGGAACGTAACCGCATTGCCCGTGAAATTCACGATGGACTTGGACACACCCTAGCAGCTCAAACCATTCAAATGAATAATGCCCTGCTGTTCTGGCAATCGAATAATGATAAGGCATTGACATTTCTCAAACAAGCAAAGCAACTAGGGGCTGAGGCGTTGCTAGAAATCCGGCGATCAGTTTCAGTTTTGCGTTCAAACCCGTTGCAAGGACAATCACTTGAATCAGTAATTGAAAAACTGCTGAAGGATTTTCAGCACAACACAGGGATTGAACTGTCTAGTAAAATTAATTTACCATTATCCTTACCCACAGAAGTGAACACAACGGTCTACCGCATTGTGCAAGAATCGCTAACAAATATTTACAAACATGCACAGGCAACAGCTGTGACCGTTCAGCTACAGCATCAGGCTGGGATACTTGATCTTTCCATTGAGGACAATGGTAAAGGGTTTAACCCAACTCAAAATACAACCGGGTTTGGACTGCAGGGGATGCGAGAACGAGCACTGGCGTTGGGCGGTCAGTTTCATCTCCACAGTCAACCAGCAAAAGGTTGCTGCGTCTGTGTTTCTCTTCCACTATCAAACTTGTTACTATAGACTTCGTGGCAGTTGTAGGGAACGCTTAACTCTTAACAGGGAACAGAACCTCGTAAAATCTCATTTTTGCAAGAGGTCTTATGATTCGGATCTTGTTAGTCGATGATCAACTTCTTATCCGTCAGGGACTCAAGAGTCTTCTAGAGTCCAATTGCGATATGCAAGTTGTCGGTGAGGCAGAAAATGGGCAACGAGCGCTTGAACAAATCTCTACTCTACAACCGGATATTGTGCTAATGGATATTCGGATGCCCGTGATGGATGGAGTTGCTGCTACTGGGGCGATCGCTCAACAATATCCCGACACGAAAGTACTGGTGTTGACAACTTTCGATGATGATGGGTACGTCTCGCAAGCGATGCGAGTGGGGGCTAAGGGCTATTTGCTCAAGGACACTGAGCCAGATGAACTGGCGCTAGCTATTCGCGCTGTCTACAAAGGACATACCCAACTTGGACCAGGATTGTTTGAAAAAGCACTCATGCCCGTCCCAGAATCAGCCCCCTCGATTGCACAACCCCCAGAATTGGCGCAACTTACACGCAGAGAGTTGGATGTGTTGCGTTTAATGGCTTCTGGAGCTAATAACCGTGAAATTGCGCAGTCGCTTTTTCTCTCAGAGAACACTGTTAAGAACTATGTGACTAATATTCTTAGTCGGTTAAACTTGCGCGATCGCACCCAAGCAGCCCTACTTGCCCATTCTCTGTTTAATTGACACTCCTCGCGCCTATTGGTACGAGGATTCTTGCTTCACGGGGATTCCAATGAATTTACCCTCGGCAAGCATCTTGACCGTATGCCCTACGGCTGCAAGCCCCCTGATGGCGACTACTTGAGCGGCTGCAACATCTCTATCAGTTGTATAGCCGCAATTTGAACAAGCATGGGTACGTTCTGATAGCTCTTTCTTACCTGTCTCGGTTCCACAGTTGGGGCAAATCTGGCTTGTTTTGCGACTATCTACTTTTTGAAAATAGACATCACGCTTGAAACAAGTTTGCTCAAGGATATTGAAAAACTGACCAAATCCCGCATCTAGACAATGCTTACCTAGCATCCCTCTAGACAAACCAATTAAGTTTAAATCCTCAACAAACACCATTCCGGCGTCGTTGCAAATTTGATGAGACAGTTTTCTATGCCAATCTTTACGACAATTGGCAACGTACTCATGCAATGAAGCAACTTTCTTTTGGGCTTTCTTCCAATTGTTCGAGCCAATACGTTTTCTGGAGACACGCTGTTGCAGCAATTTAAGCTTGCGTTCAGCGTCTACAAAAAACCTCGGACGCTTGACTAAAAGACCATTAGACGTCGCAACAAAACTTGTTAGACCTACATCTATTCCTACTGCTTCTCCATGTGGCAACCTTTGGGGCGGGTTAACATCCCATTGAACGGTTAACATTACGTACCACCCAGAAGCACGTTTTACCACACGGGCTTGCTTGATCACTCCTCCCTCTGGGATGCTTCGTGATTGACGAATTTTTACCGCACCAATCACAGGCAACTTAATGTACCTATTGCTTAATGGGTTTTGTCCTAGCTGGGGAAAAGAGAAAGACCGCATCCGTCCTGCTTTTTTAAAACGTGGGAATCCATGATTTTGCTCCCACATACTCACAAAAGCTTTCTCAAGCCGTCTTAGAGTCTGCTGCAAAGATTGAGCATTCACACGTTTCAAATACTCGCTTTCTTGAGCCACTGCGGTGGACGGGTTTCCCGGCATAAAGCAAGTGGCGTTACGCGCAGCCGTTAAAGATTTACACTGACTTGCAAAGGTCGGGCGCGGCGCGTCAGCTCTGATGATATAGCAACTGCGGAGGCTGCAAGCGTTAATCTGACAGCTACGAGACTTATACCAGTCCTTGCGCTCAGCCAAAGCATGGTTGTAAACCCGCCTGTGGGTTTCTAACCATTCTTCAAACAATGCAACTTGTTGTTGGGTTGGCTTCAGCTTAAATTCGTAAGTCAGGTTAAACACTTTCATTACCTCCTGACTACATTATACAACGATTCTAATAATGGTCAGGACGTTTTTTAAAGTCGCCCGAGAAGGGCGAGGCTCTAACCCCAGAATTTTCGGTAGCCATCATGAATTACCTACAGTACCCTTAAAGTCCCAGAAACTCACGTTGTTGCCACAGCATCAATACTGCACTCATTACCACAAAGCCCGTAACGATCTGTCGGAAGCGGTGTTCACTAGTTCTTTCCAAAGCTAGCTGTCCCAGCCAGTTACCAGGAAATGCTGCCACACCAATTAAGACTCCGTAGCATAGACTTTTAAAAGTCAAAACCCCGAAGACAGCATACGCAGCAACCTTTACAAGGTGAATAGCTGCCCTAGCAGCCGCCGCAGTGGCAAGTAGTTCCTCTTTTGAAAGACCGTAGTTGAGATAAAACGGCGTCAGTACTGGTCCTATACTGCCAAGGATGCCAGACAACCAAGCGTAGAAGAAGCCAGCTGGAAGAAAATACCAGGACTGAACCGGGAAAGATACGGTTTCCTTCTTTGTAAACGTACTAACTGCTCATTTGAGGCACCTAAATAAGCCTGATAACCTGGTAAAGGTCTTATTGGCACAATTCCTCTATCATCTGCTCGATTATGCCTTGTTGGCTTGCCAAATATTTTTGAAAGCAACAGAAAGTCCAGGGCAAAATGATTCAACTGAATGCATTGTAGGATTGCAAAGCCATAGTGATTGAAAGAATGCAGCATTTGTGTAAGTTCTACTTCATTCATTCTACTTACTGTCTCAATATTTATAATGATATTTTTAAGATTCATAGAAGTATCAAATAATTTGGCACCAATCATCTCTCACCTTACAAAAATTGACGATTTAAAATATTTGCTTGACAAAATGATTAGCTTCAAGCAGCAAAAACACTGCCTAATTAGCACTCAACGGAGTTATCTGAGTTGTTCAGCAATAAATATAAGTTTAGCTTTTTTACGTCAGTTTTTTGTATATTATAATATACGTTTTTGCAAACCCTCTTTTGTTACTGGACTTTAGACTATGACATGGGAAATGACCTAGCGACGCTGGGTTAAAGAAGTTCACATTATAAAATTAAGAAAGTACTTATTAAGTAGTTGCTGTAGCAAAGCTCAATGTAGGTACTTTACATTTATCCACCGTACTACTTCTTCGACACTTTGATTTACTGTCATTTTGGAAGTATCTAGAAGAGTTATTGGTGGCTTTGTCTTGTGTGCATTATCTTTAAACCAACGATTAAATGATATATGTTCCTTTATCCATTCATCCGTAAAACCACGCCATGCGGGACGACTTCGTAATCGTGAGGTAAGAATTTCATCGTCGCAAATCAATGCCAAATAATAAATTTCTGAAAAATAGCGACGCTCTACGCATTCTTCAAAATGTTCAGGAATCGCAGCGCCACATAGAACTACGGACTTCCCAGATTGCGAAATATTTTTACATACCCGCAGCCAAGTCTCTCGATATTCACGTAAATCAGTTCCTGGTTGCTGTAATTCCCTACGCCAAAGAATATCACTATCCATTACCACAACTTCTTTCATTTTGTCAGCAAGTGCAAGACTTATTGTTGATTTGCCAGTACCACTCGCGCCTGAAAGAATAAACAACGGCAGTTGTATAAACTTGTGCTTGAATCCGCAGTTTGGACATACAGCATATGGTCCAGAAGAAACAATTACTTTATCAGGGTGATATTCCCCACAGTTGGCGCAGATGTTAAACATTGATATTTCTGAACGCTATTGTTTCAAAGAATTGACTGAGCATTGAGCAAAATTTAAAGCAATAGTCATAATAGTACTGCCATTTTGGCAGGTTTCTTTTAGATAAATCGGATATTAGTATATTGTGCTAATCGTTATTGATATTTGCACGATTCATGAATATCTACTGAATACCGCTGAAGTAAAGCTAATACTGAAATAGTGGTTTCAGGAGCAATTTTACGCTTTAGGAAATAAGACATGGTACTTTCACTGTCTTCTCAGAATGTTATTCAGTATCTGTATCAAGCAGGTCTGTGTAGCTCAGAAGAAGGTAAAAATTCCTATTCTGAACTCCCGCAAACGAGTCAAAAAAATTTTAATTTAGTTGTTACTTTGCCTGGGAATCAGAAGCTACTGGTTAAGCAAGAACGATGTATTGATAATAACGAAAACCCTCATGACTTTTTCAATGAGTGGTTGTTTCATCAGTTACTTAAACAGTTTCCAGTGTTAGGAAATATTTCTGCGACGGCATCTTTGGTAGTGCATTTTGAGCCAGAAAAATCTATTCTCGTTCGCCACTACCTTAAGGAGTATTTTGAACTAGCAAGTTTTTATCAAAAAAATTTGTACTTTCCAAAAGCGATCGCAAGCGCTATTGGTACTAGTTTGGGAGCACTGCATCGTGCCACTTTCAACCGCCGGGAGTATCGTGATTTTATGGCAACTGCTCCTGAAGGGCAGTTTCGCTATCAATTTTATAATCCAGCCCAAGGGTTAGGGTCAATTGGATCGGAAATTTTTGGCAATGTTCCTACAGATGCGCTGAAATTCTACGCTCTTTATCAACGTTATGAGAGTTTAGAAGCAGCAATTGCAGAATTGGCGTATGAATGGAATCCTTGCTGTTTAACTCATAATGACCTGAAATTGGAAAATATTTTAGTGCATTCAAGGTGGGAGAAGTTAGACAACTGTCTTATACGACTGATTGATTGGGAAGGTTGTTCCTGGGGAGATCCAGCTTTTGATTTGGGAACTTTAGTGGCAAGCTACTTAACACTTTGGTTAGAAAGCTTAGTGGTAGATGATACTATCGAGTTAGAAGAATCATTACTTCTTGCAGCGATTCCATTGGAAGTTATCCAACCTTCACTACTAAATCTCATTTTAGCTTATCTTGATACTTTCCCAGTGATTCTTGAGTATCGTTGTGAATTTGTTCAACGAGTTATCCAATTTGCGGGTTTAGTTCTACTTCATCGAATCAAGGAAAAAATAAACTCTCACAAATACTTTGATAATTCCAGTATTTGTATGTTCAAATTTGCTAAAAGCTTACTCAGTAGACCACAAGAGTCTGTACTGACTGTTTTCGGTATCACAGAGTCAGAAATCCTAAAGCTGTTTGCAAAGTTTGTTCAACTCTCTCATCCAAAAAAAGAGAATAATTTGCTTCGTCTTTATTACGACAAAACTCGTCTGCGCGGTTGTTAAAACAGTGAACAGCAGAGTCAGTGAACAGTGAACAGTAAACAGTTAACAAAAGAAACAGCTCCGTATTTTCTGTTGTAACTGATAACTGGTAACTGGTAACTGATAACTGATAACTGATACCTGATAACTGTTAATTCTTCTTTGAGAAGTTCCACTCATGCTAGAGTCTTCTACCAAACCACTGCTAAGTTCTCTATTGGATATTGCTAGCAATATCCAAATTAAATCCAACTTTTGCATTCGCCATCCAAAATATCAACCCTTTGCACTACCATCTAAAATAGCAGAGCGATTTCGACAAAACTCGCCAGCGTTACAACACAAATATCTTGCTCTACTATTGCGGAATTTCCTTCACGGTATTTATTACAATGGTTCTCTGCAAACTACATTGTCACTCAGTAGTGATGTCAATCATGACTTGCCACAGAAAAACTTGGAAAGCCATTCTATCTTAGAGATGGATTGGCAATTTTACGAGTTACTACATATCAGTAATCATGGAATAGGCTACTTTGATCCTGGTTGGCAGCTATTGCGACGGGAACCAGATGGTAGTATTGCAGTGAGCAAAGGCGGTTTGACGTTGTATGTTGAGTACAATCACAATCTAGAACCGTCAACGCAAACTGCCAAGGTAGGAGATTTGATCGATATATGGATGCCTAAAAATCGACTTCAAAACGGCTTTTACGTAGCGGTTAGCAATGTCGGACAGGATTTGCAGACTAACCCGGATACTGATTTGGGGGCAGGGCGAATTTACTTTAATGTGACTCCAATGGGTGCCTTAGCCCTTATGAATAGCCTCACACAACAACTGAACGCTGCTGCAATTCCCTTTAGTTTTCAGGTGTTACACAATCGGGCTGCTTATGGACGCTACGATTCAGGAGTGCTATCCTTTGAACGCGAAGACTATCCAGCAGTGCGAAAAGTCCTAAGAAGTGTCTATGCAGAACATCAATCTCATTTCCACACAGAAATCCCCTTGTTTACCAAGTTTTTAGCACCTGGGTTGAGTTTAGCTGAAGAACTGAGCCAAAAATTTGCGGTACAGGAAAGTTTTGGCATGAACCGCTGTCAAATCGTGGCGAATGCTTTGTTGGAAGTTTGGCAACAAGATAACGATTCAACTGATGAGCGGATGAGGGCAATTCAGTTACATTTTACTCGGCTCGGTATTGATTTACAGCGTCCTTACCTCAATCCTTGCTCTGAGGATATTTATTACCCATTAAACTGATAAAACAGATAATTGCGGTAAAATTGTTTACTGTAGCAGGCTGTTTGTTTGCTATATTTTTTTGAACTTTGGCTTGAACTTTGGCTTGAAGTATGGCCTTTACATATAACCGCACCATTCGCTTTCAAGATACTGATGCTGCTGGGGTAGTTTACTTTGCCAATATCTTGAGTATTTGTCATGAGGCTTATGAAGAGTCTCTAGTTATGTCTGGCATTAATCTCAAAGATTTTTTTACGAATCCTTCTGTAGCTTTTCCGATTGTTCATGCTAATGTGGACTTTTTTCGTCCGCTATATTGTGGGGACAATTTGGTTATTAGGTTAATGCCTCAACAGCTTAGTGTTGATAGGTTTGAAGTGGCTTCTGAGGTGATAGTTGGTGAGGTGATGGCTGCTAAAGTAGTGACTAGGCACGTTTGTATTGAGACAAATAGCAGAACGAAAACAGAGTTGCCAGAAAACATGAAGCAATGGTTGGAGATAAACCGCAGAGGCGCAGAGAGTGCAGAGAGAAGAAAGTCAAGAGAGGCTATATGAACTACCCCGCCGCATAGGCGGACGGGGTTTCGCCCGGTTCCGCCACGTAGCTGGATTTTTGTCTCCTCGCTTGCCCAAGTTGCTTCATAGATCCGGTATTCTTTCGTTTACTGGTCTTAGAAGTAGAGCTTAGACATCCGAGACTATCGAGGCTGGTTCCCAACCCCGGTTGTTGATTAGTAACAACGTTGTACATCACCATCGCGCTACCCGCGTCGCGTGGCACATCAAAGCCACAACTTAGGCAAACATGATGACGATTTGACAATTCTGCCCATTGTTTATGAACCGTTCCACACTTAGGACAACGCTGAGATGGCTTGACATCCTTGGTAGGTAGCATAATCATTAATCCCCCCTTTGCCTCAATCTTATAAGTCAGCATCTTGTTGAGAGTGCCAAACCCGACTGAAAGAATAGATTTATTGAGTCCTGCTTTTTGCTTTTTACGTTTGCTACCGTTCTTCGCTTTCCTCGTCATCCCCTTTGTGTTAAGCTGCTCGGTTACGCCGATGTCATAACAACTTGCAATCTCTGACGTAACTTTATGCTGCCAATCACGACGTTGACTTCCA
The DNA here is from genome assembly GCF_012912135.1 of Brasilonema bromeliae SPC951. Taxonomy (GTDB): domain Bacteria; phylum Cyanobacteriota; class Cyanobacteriia; order Cyanobacteriales; family Nostocaceae; genus Brasilonema; species Brasilonema bromeliae. The sequence goes on from NZ_QMEB01000026.1 coordinate 21,660, forward strand.
GCTTTGCGCTGCAATTGAGCAACACGCCTGTTCGCTTTCTTCCAACGTCGTGACGCCTTGATCTTCTTCGTACGATTTGGGGCTTGTTTGCGTCGTAGTTCTTTGGACACCTTTTTTATCTTCGCTTCAGTTTTCTGAGTAAAACGCGGATTAGCAACTTGCTCAACCTTTTTCCCGTCATAAGTTGTAATTGCTGTTTCGCATCCCAAGTCAAAAGCGACGATTTCGTTGTACGCTAGCTCGGATTGAGACCCAAACCTCACGGTAACATCGGGAACTTCGACAGTGAAAGAAGCAAACCACTGTTTCAGCCCAGGCTTGTAAACAACGGTGAGAGTACTAGGCTTGCCCCACTGCCTAGCTTGACCTCGCATCTTTATTTTGACCCCAAGGTCGTTGAGGTTTACACTGCCATGCCTCCCTGATGTGTTGACTTTCCATCCCGAAGTGGCAGGGTAAGTCCAACCTGAAAACTTGCGAATTGACTTGAATTTAGGCGGCTTACGCAGTCCCTGAAAGAAAGCGTTGTACGCCAAGTCAACTCGCTTTACCGTAGCTTGCAATGCTTGAGAGTGAAGATAAGCAAACTCGACCCACTCTTTCTTGTAAGCAGGCAAGCAGTTTTGCTGCTCTAAATATGAAACTGATTTGCGGTTAGCTCTCCACTCATATTTACGGTGAGCAATGCAGGCATTGTACAAGTAGCAATGGTCACGTCTTGCTTGAAGTAATTTAGCTTCTTGTACTTTGTTTGGATACAGTCGAAATGTTTGTCTCCTCACAGCCACAACTTGCTCACCCCCTTGGCTTACTTCACTCGATACTATGAACGACAATTAGTGTAACACGGTTTCCGGAAGTGACTAGAATTACTGCAAAATGTTATGCGTAAAGGCGCTCATGTCGTTTTTGATATTCACTTGCATATTGTTTTTGTGACAAAGTATCGACGCAAAGTCCTTACTCAGTCGATGATTGAAGATATAAAAGAGATATTTGGACGAGTACTGGAGAACAGTAACTCATTGCTCGAAGAATGTAATGGTGAAGCTGACCACGTTCATCTGTTGATTAGTTTGCATCCAGATAACAATATTTCTGATTTAGTTGTTTCCCTCAAGTCAGCCAGTAGTCGAATCCTTAGAGAAAAATATAGGTCTGAAATAGATAAGTTTTACTGGGGTAAAGCGAAATTGTGGCACGACTCAAAGTGTATTGTCTCTTGTGGGGTACTTTACTTACGCGCCCGCTGTACTAGTAGCAATAGAGTGGTTAGCGTGAGGCAATTCAGAGCTTACTTTTATAGAATTTTTTTGTAAATTAGCAAGATTCCAAATGTAAACACTAATGACAGCAAACATCCTAAATGCTGAATCTATGCTTTGGGGACATATAAGCGCTGATTTTGCTCTTATCTATTTATTGTTTTTGGAGAATTTTGTATTCAGGATTACTAAGAAGCTTAATATTAACTATATTCCTTAACGGTAGGCAAATATATCACTTGATAGAAGATTGGATAAATAATTAGCCATATTCTTAAAAAAAAGTGATGTAAATGTTGCCCAGGTAAATAGCCTGACTAGTTTCTAGGCAGGTAAAAAAAAACAAAAGCTTCGTTATTTAGATAATTATTACTGCACTTTGGCTGGAAAATTTTCCGAGTCAAGGTTATTTTGGGCAATTAAATTTCCTACAAACACAAAATTGAGATAACCTATGTCAGGCGAACATACTCAAATAAAAAATAACGGTATCAGTAATGGTAAGTCGCGAACCAAGCTATCGACACTAACTGAACCGCAATCATCAGGTGCAGCGAAATTGCAGAAGTTATCTTTATCCAACAAAAGCTTTAAAGAAGCTTCAGATTGTGATACGCCTGATATAGTTTGTTTTTCTCATTTGCGTTGGAATTTCGTTTATCAAAGACCGCAGCATCTTCTAGTTCGTTGCGCTCAAGGACGGCGGGTTTTCTTTATTGAGGAGCCGATTTTTAGCACCGAACCGTTGGGACGGTTGGAAGTAAGCCAAGATAAGAATGGGGTAGTGGTTGTTGTTCCACACCTATCAGAAGGTTTGAGTGAAGACGGTATCAACGCGGATTTAAAAGTGTTGATTGATGGCTTGTTTGCACAGCATAACATCTGCAAGTACATGTTTTGGTACTACACGCCGATGGCGATCGCTTTTACAAGCCACTTGGAGCCAGAAGCAGTACTCTACGATTGCATGGACGAGTTATCTGCATTCAAAGGTGCGTCAACCGGTTTAAAGAACTACGAAGCCGAACTATTCCGCCGTGCAGACTTGGTGTTTACGGGTGGACAAAGCCTTTATGAAAGCAAGGTGAACCAGCACCCCAACGTCTATGCGTTTCCAAGTAGTGTGGATGTACCACATTTTGCCCAAGCGAGAAATCTGAAAGAAGAACCAGCAGATCAAGCTAATATTCCTCACCCGCGTCTTGGGTTCTTTGGCGTGATTGACGAACGGATGGATATTGAGCTGGTGGCGGGAATTGCCGATGCGCGTCCTGACTGGCATTTGGTGATAATTGGTCCAGTTGTGAAAATCGACCTAGCACTTCTGCCCCAACGTGAGAATATCCATTATCTCGGTGGTAAAGATTATAAAGAACTACCATACTATTTGGCGGGGTGGGATTTGGCGATGCTGACGTTTGCGCGGAACGAATCAACGCGCTTTATTAGTCCAACTAAAACCCCAGAGTATCTTGCCGCAGGTAAGCCTGTAGTGTCTACCTCCATTCGAGATGTGGTGCGCCCCTACGGTGACTTGAAGTTGGTGCGAATTGCAGACACGGCTGATCACTTCGTCACCGCAGCAGAACAGGCTATGCAAGAAGACACCGCAGCATCAGGGTGGCTGAGTCGCGTAGATGCATTTTTAGAGCAGATTTCTTGGGATAGAACTTGGGGATCGATGATGCAACTTATAGATTCGGCGATTGCTGCCCGTCAAGATAGCGCAGTTACAAATATCCCCCAAGCACCAAGCATCATTACCAGAGATTTTGTCTTCGATTACTTGATTGTCGGTGCGGGTTTTTCTGGAAGCGTCATCGCTGAACGCTTGGCAACTCAGTCTGGCAAAAAAGTGCTGGTTGTGGACAAGCGCAACCACATCGGCGGCAACGCTTACGACCATTATGATGAGCATGGTGTCCTCGTACACAGATATGGTCCCCACATTTTTCACACCAACTCCCGCGAAGTCTTTGAATACCTTTCGCAGTTCACACAGTGGCGTAGTTACGAACATCGCGTTCTTGCCAGCATAGACGGACAGCTTCTTCCCATCCCCATCAACCTCGACACCATCAACAAATTGTATGGAATGAACCTCAATTCATTTCAGGTGGAGGATTTTTACAAGTCGCTTGCCCAACCAAGAGAATACATTCGCACTAGTGAAGATGTGGTGGTGAGCAAAGTTGGTCAGGAACTATATGAAAAGTTCTTTCGGGGCTACACTCGCAAACAATGGGGACTCGACCCTTCAGAACTGGATAAATCAGTAATCGCCCGGATTCCAACCCGTACTAATCGCGACGACAGATATTTCACTGATACTTATCAAGCAATGCCGCTGCACGGCTTTACCCGGATGTTTGAGAAGATGTTAAATCACCCGAACATTAAGGTAATGCTGAATACCGATTACCAGGAAATCGAAAAAGCGATACCTTGCCGGGAAATGGTTTACACAGGTCCTGTTGATGAGTTCTTTGATTATCGCTTTGGCAAGTTGCCCTATCGATCGCTTGATTTTAAGCACGAGACGCACAACAAAGAGGTGTTTCAGTCAGCACCAGTCATCAACTACCCGAATGAACAGCTGTATACTCGCGTTACAGAGTTTAAATATTTGACTGGACAGGAACACTCTAAAACTAGCATCGTTTACGAGTTTCCCAAGGCTCTTGGAGATCCGTATTACCCTGTTCCACGTCCTGAAAATCAGGAAGTTTACAAGCAATACAAGGCGCTGGCTGATGCAACTCCTGGTGTGTATTTTGTCGGACGGTTGGCAACTTATAAGTATTACAACATGGATCAATGTGTTGCTCAGGCTCTTTCTGTTTACAAACAAATCCCAGTTAGGGCTTGAGAATTCTCTGTGTTCTTTGTGGTTCAATAATTTAAGAAACCACGAAGGCACCAAGAACGTGTATCTCCTGCGCGAATGCCGTCTTCGCAT
>NZ_QMEB01000026.1:25894-37223 GCF_012912135.1 Brasilonema bromeliae SPC951
CCCTATTTTAGTTGGCAGAAGCGACAAAGCAACTAAAATTTTAGGTTGGCATCCGCAGTATCCAAACAAGCGAGGAAATTATCGACCACGCTTGGCAGTGGCATCAAAAACGGCATGGATAAAAAAGAATTCAGGAGCCAGAATTAATGAGAACCGAGAAGCCCGGTTTCGCAAGAGTTACCGGGCTTCTGAGCAAAAATTGCTATAAAACTGATATCACGTTTGGTTAATGAACCTGAAGAAAAAAACTTCTAAAAACTTCAGTTTTTTCCTTGAGGACTTTAGTCCTCACTACAAACTTTAGATTAATCTACTTATTTCCTTTGGTAGATTAAATGAAAATTGAAAAACAGATAATTAGAATGAAACAGGTGAAATCACCTTTTGAATTGTTAGTTTTATGCAAAATATTTACGGAAATCTTCAGGGGATAAAATCGAATCAAATCAAGTTATTACAGCGGCTTTACGAGGAACGACAACCGAAAGATAGATTCATTACGCTGGAATTTGCCCAAGCCTTAGGTGAAATCAGTACAGAAATCCATCAGCCGATTTGTTGTTATATTAATCGGCGCGGACAAGTTATCAGAATTGCTGTGGGAACGCCAAGTCAAACCCAAATTCCACCTCAAGAATTACCTCGCCATAGTGCGGAACGGTTGAGCGGAATTCATTGTGTTGCGACTCAATTCAAATCAGAGCCACCTGATGAAGCAGCATTGATTGCAATGGTACGCCAGCGCTTAGATGCTTTGGTGGTGCTATCCTTGGCTGACGGTGAAGGTGGAAGACACAAAAAAGCAGCCACTAGCAATGTTAAAGAAGCTTTCATCGCTAACCTTGTCCCCAATGCTGAAAAGCCTTGGGAGATTTCTCCTCCCCTAAGTTTAGATGACTTAACAGAGCAAGACTTTGACGACTTAGTTGGTGAATGGGAAAAGGAGATTTCTGACTCTGGCGATAGCATGTCATTCCAGGACATTGTATCTGACCAGGATAAAGTGCTGCTGGTGGGATTGAAGACAGATGATATTTCTCAACAACGGTTTGAAGATGGACTGCAAGAACTAGTTCGTTTGGTAGAAACTGCTGGCGGAATTGTATCAGACACAGTGGAACAAAAGCGAAGTCGTCCCCATCCGCAAACTGTTGTCGGTAAGGGAAAAGTTGAAGAAATCGCTTTTCAAGCTCAAAAGGTGGGAGCTAATTTAATTATCTTTGACCGAGATATTTCGGCATCACAAGCTCGCAACTTAGAAAACGAGATTGGTATGCGAGTTATAGATAGAACGGAGGTAATTTTAGATATTTTCGCTCAACGCGCTCAATCCCAAGCGGGTAAATTGCAGGTTGAATTAGCCCAACTTGAATATATGCTGCCACGGTTGCGCGGTCAAGGTCGGGAAATGTCCAGATTAGGTGCTGGAATTGGTACTAGAGGACCTGGTGAAACTAAATTAGAAACAGAAAGACGAGTTATTCAACGGCGAATTGCTCAGTTACAGCAAGAAGTAAACCAACTACAAGCACATCGCGATCGCATTAGACAACAGCGACAAAGGCAAGAAATTCCTGTTGTCGCATTAGTTGGTTACACCAATGCTGGTAAATCCACTTTGTTGAATGTGTTAACTAATGCGGAGGTTTATACAGCAGACCAACTATTTGCCACCCTTGACCCGACAACGCGCAAGCTGGTAATTACAAATCCAGAAACTCAAGAACGCAGAACTATTCTGCTGACAGATACTGTCGGTTTTATTCACGAACTTCCACCAGCGCTAATAGATGCTTTTCGCGCCACTCTGGAAGAAGTCATTGAGGCAAATGTGTTGCTTCATGTGGTGGATTTGTCCCATCCAGCTTGGGAAAGTCATATCGCAAGTGTAGAGGAAATACTTGCAGAAATGCCTGCTATCCCAGGAAAAAGTTTGATTGTCTTTAACAAAATTGACTCTGTAGATAGCGAAACTTTAGCAAAAGCGCAACAAGAATATCCTGAAGCGGTATTTATTTCCGCAACTAAGCGCTTGGGTTTAGAGACTTTAAAAGGGCGAGCGCTGCAACTAATTGACGAAACCGTTGCCACGTCAGAACTACAGAACGCAGTTACACAAAGCTAGAAGTTGTGGATTCTGTCTAAAATCAAGATATGATGACAAGACGCTACAACCCTCAACAAATAGAATCGTTCACCCAATCGGTACTGAACGACGGCTTCTGTGTGTTGCCCAATCACTTTTCTCCAGCAACACTCAAGGCTTGGCATTCTGCTTTCATCCCCAAGCTAACTGAACATATCGCCAGCGAAGGACACCTGCGTAATCGAGGTACAGCCCGCTATTATGTAACTTTGCCTTTCGCCGCTCCATTTGCTGATACTAGTATCTATGAAGATGAAGATCTCCTGGATATTGTGGAACGCTTGGTAGGCGCTGATTTCGTGATGTGCCAGTTGGCGACAGATACGCCTTTGCTACATTCAGAGTATCAAGACATACACCGCGATACTTTGCCACTCTTCCCCGAAACTGGTATGGAAACACCGCCATATCAGCTAGCAGTCAACTTCCCACTGGTAGACGTCACCTTGGAAAACGGACCGATGGAGATTGCGCGGGGTACGCACATGATGTCCAAAGAAGAAGGATTACGCCGTATAGAGTCGGGTGAAATTAAGTTGGAACCCGTAACTATGCAACTGGGAGACGTAATGATTCGCGATGTGCGTGGTCTTCACCGTGGCACACCTAACTACACAGAAACGCCGCGTCCAATGGTCGTAATTGGCTATAGCCGTCGCTGGCTGTTTCGTCCGGAGGTGTCTATCCAGATACCGCGTGCTGCTATGACCACACTATCCGAACGAGGTCGTCACTTATTACGCTTTAATCCGATTGTCGAATCACTTGACGAATTTACCGGAACTGAGGTTTATCAGTCGTTCGCTTACTAGTAAGCAAACGATTGCATTTACTCCCTTCCCACTACAAAATTACCTATCTTCTTTTTTCTTACTTCGTGTCCTTCGCGTCTAGCCTTCGGCAACGCCAAGGGCGAACGCGGTTCGTTAAATAGGTATTCTTCTGACGGGAAGGGAGTAAGAACGCAATATCAAATTATAACTTTTGTGGGATGGGCATCCTGCCCGTCCTAAATATGCAGTCAGACAAAATTCATAATCAAAAAAGGAAATTTATGACATTAGCTATTATTGTTCACGGCGGAGCAAAAACCATCTCAGAAGACAAAGTTGCAGCCAATAATGCAGGCTGCACAGCAGCAGCAGAGGCTGGTTGGGCAGTCCTGACAAGTGGGGGTACTGCCGCAGAAGCCGTTGAGGCAGCCATCCGCGTTCTCGAAGCTGACCAGACCTTTAACGCCAGTCTTGGCGCGACTCTCAACACCGAGGGAGAGGTGGAGCTAGACGCGGCGATAATGGATGGATCTTCTTTAGGTTGGGGAGCAGTTGCAGCAGTTCAGGGTGTGCGTCATCCAATCTCGGTGGCACGGAAAATTATGGATGAAAAACCCCGGATGTTAGTGGCGCGGGGTGCAGAACGCTTTGCCGCCGACAACAAAGCGGAAATGTGTAAAAAAGAAGACTTAATCGCTGATGAGCAGTGGGAGCAGTGGAAGGAGGATCAAGAAGTTCTGGATCGCCCCAACACCGTTGGTTGTGTGGCTTTGGATGCTAACGGTATCTTAGCTGCTGGCACCTCAACTGGCGGCACTACGAATCAGCAAGCCGGTCGCGTCGGCGACACTGCTCTTGTCGGCTGTGGCTTGTACGCTGACAATCAACTCGGCGCTTGCTCAACCACAGGTGATGGTGAGTCGATTATCCCGGTGGTTCTGGCTAAAACTGCGATTGACTTTCTAGATGGAGATAGACACCCAGACGAGGCAGCGCAGAAGGCGATCGACACTTTGAAATCTAAGGTTACAGGAGAAGCTGGGTGTATTCTCTTAGACCGTCAGGGACGAGTTGGTTGGGCGTATAATTCATCACATATGGCTTGTGCTTACATGACCACGGCACAAGACGAGGTGGCTGTGTTTACCAAAAAAGAAGCTGCTTTGTCTCATCAAATGTGATGGGTTTAGGGTATTGTAGAGAGGCGAAATATCAAGTCTCTACAGAACGTCTAGGCGTTACTCAAATTAGTGCGGAATTTTTGACCAATCGTTTCTGCTTGCAGATAGAGGAATCAAAATTTCGCAACTAATACCTTAGGTGATTGGGTCTTGAAAACAGTTTAATTAAAACTAGATATGAACTCAAAATACGACTTTCAGTACTTTCAAGGGAGTTATTTATCTAATCTGTTTGCTCAAGACATTACAGATGCACGTTATGCGTTCATCCTAAATTACCCTGGGACTGCCAGTTGGGCAGCTTACCCCAATAGAAAAAAATACTTTATTCAAGACGGTAGTAGTGAAGCGACCAAAACCTCCTTCGACAAGATTTGCCAGAAGGAACCTTGGAAAAATCTGGCTGTGTTAGGCGACACCCTTCCAGGAATTGTGATTATTTCACCGCCAAAGTTACTGATTGACTACTGGCAGGAGCATTTTGGGTTCAGCCACTCCAATATGAATATGGAGATGATGGATTGCTCAACTTATCTGAATGACCTCAATCAGAGCGAACGCACGGACAAACTCATCACTTTATTTCCCTTTGATAATCTGCAACCAGAAAAACACGCCGTTAATCCAGATACCCACTACCGCTTGCTGAGTAAAGTAACCCTAGCCGAGTTAGGAGTGCAATGTCCGAAATACTCAAGCTACAATTTGCACACCCAGAGTCTCGAAGACATTGAGTTACCACAATTCCCATACTTAATCAAAACGTCCCACGGACTTTCAGGAGAGGGCACTTATATTATCAAAAGCGCCAGCGATCTTAACTACTGCCTTGAAGAAATCAGGAAATATCTTGATATCAAGTTGCTCGATACGATTATTGTCTCAGAGTTCGTCAAAAATCAGGTGCAGAACTATTGCGTGCAATTCTATGTCAACAAAGCGGGAGACATAACACTCATCGGCACCACGAGTCAACTCGTCACCCCAGAGGGCAACTATTTAGGGGGACTGATTCACTACCGCGAAACTGACATGAGCAAGTTCTACGAGATGATTGCTGCTATTGGTCAGTATGCTCATAAGCTTGGGTATTTCGGTGTTATTGGCTTCGACGTGTTGGAAGACCAAGACGGAGAATTTTATGTAATTGATGTTAATTTCCGAGTCAATGGTTCAACTGGGCTGTGCTTGCAGCGCCATACCCTACTGTCCCTTGGAAAGGAGGTGGCTAAATATTCGAGTGAGTACCGCATGGATGGGACGTTGGACTCGATTTTAGTAACCCTGAAACCACAACTGGATCGCAAAGACTTTATCATTTTATCAGCTTTAGAGAAAGTCAAATACGGAAAAATCTACACCGAAATTTACGGGATTGTGACTGGACAGACAATCGAGGAAATGCAGCACATCGAGCAAAAGTTACAAAATAAGGGATTGCAAATGAGCTTCGTTTAGCGTGAAATAACCTAGCCATACATGCTCATAGCATTTCATAGTCGAGAGCAAGAAGCTGGTAGATTGCACAAAAAAAGTATTTTTGCTGAGGAATCTACCTGAAGCTCTATGGTAGAGCCTAGACCGTCGGACATAGGACATAGGACATAGAGCATACTTTGAATTATAAATCATTTTTAATTTGAGCGTGCTCGTGGGTCAAGAGTGAAAAATTAAAGATTTTTTATTTTCCACGTTTTATATTTCATCAGTGAGCCTAGTTTGTAGAAATTTTGTGGCTATTTGCTGTAGCTGTTGGCGATTGATTTTACCTTGAGAGTTGCGAGGTAAGGTTTGTACAGGAATCCAATTTTTAGGAATTTTAAATTTGCTGAGTTTATCTTTCAGCAGATTTCGGATTTCTATATCAGAGGTATTCGAGTCTTTGGGGATGTAAATTGCTGTGACTGCTTGTCCCCAGAGTTTATCTGGCATACCGATGACACAAACATCTGCTACCATTTTTGTTGCTCTAATAGATGATTCAACTTCTATTGGATAGACATTTTCACCGCCTGTTATAATTTTGTCGCTGTTACGTCCGACGATATGTAAATAACCTTTGTTATCTAAAAAACCCAAATCATCTACTTGTAAATAAGCCGGATTCTCCCAAATGTTAGGATAGTATCCTAGGGCGAGAGCTTGAGAGTAGATTGTGATGTTTCCGATTTGATTTGAATTCAATTCCTCGCCTTGCTCATTGCAAATTTTTATAGAGGCATGGGGGAGAATTTGAGTACAGTTATCTTTACCATTAAGAAATTCATCTGGTTTGAGGGTGGCAATTTGGGAGGCGGTTTCCGTCATGCCATAAGTGGGAGATAAGCGAATATTGTAATATCTTGCTTTTTCAAGAAGTTCATTCCACGCTGGTCCACCTCCTAATAGTACGGTTTTAAATTGGGATAGCCACTGAGTTAATTCTGGATTTTGTAGCAGACGCTGTAACTGTGTTGGTACTAAAGAAATAAAGGTTTTTGATGGTTCTATGTTGTCTACTTGACGATATTCTAATTCTTTGAATGACAGAATAACTAGTTTTCCACCAGTCGTAAAGGAACGCATAAATTGCATTAACCCGCTGACGTGATAGAGCGGTAAGACACAAAAAGAATTAACATGATTAATCAAAAAATGTTCTGTAAATCCTCGCACGGATGCCATTAAAGTTTCCCAGGTGTGAATGGCAAACTTAATCTTTCCTGTTGAACCACCCGTGGGAATCATGATGAGTCCTGAGTGAGGTGATGGAATGATAGGAATTTGGAATTTGGAATTGTTTTGTCCCCAATTTTTAGTTCCAAGTCCCCAAATTAAATCTGGCTCGACTAAATCAAAAACTTGTTGCCATTCTTGTTTTGTCCAGTCGGGGTTGCAGAGAAAAACTGGACAACGGGCGGCACAAGCCGCCAGAAAACCTGCTAAAAAACGCACTGGATCGCGTTCAGCTAGGAGAATTTTGATTGGTGTGCCTCGATAATATGAAAACTGGGTTAATTCTAAATAGAGTTGTTCGGTTAATTGAGCAAATAAATGGCTATCATGACAAATGAGCCAGTCATTGGAGAGAGACTGGCAAGATGCATTCTGCACAAAATTTTCTAAAGTTTTTTCCATAATTCTTCGGGCGTTGTCTCTTGTTGAGCAAACCAATGGTTGACACCAAAACCCACTGCTCTGTTACGCTGAGGAGGACACTTCCGTGCGGGGGTTCCCCAACGCCAGACGCCTACGGAGGGAAACCCTCCTGCAGCGCTGGCTCCCGTTGAGGAAAGTGTCCGTGATAATTCGGCTGCGATCTGGAGTGCGGCTTGTCTACCAATTGCGGTTTCAAACACGGATGAAAATACAGCATCAATTTTATGCTGTTGACAAAACTGACGCAGACGTGCTGGTGAACCGACTATACCAGGCTTAATCACAAAAATTTCTCGCCAACCTTGTTGGAAGCATGTGGCGAGTTGGTTGAGTGTGGCGACAGATTCATCTAAGGCGATCGCCGTCTGGTAACAATGACTCAACTCCAACATCGCCGCAAATTGATCCACAGACAAAGGCTGTTCAATAAATTCAATTTCTAAGCAAATTTCTTCATTTGCCTTGATATTATCGCAATTTACGAGCCATAACTGAGCTTCTTCATACCTCAGTCCACCGTTCGCATCTAATCGTAGTTTTGCAGAGGCTGGTAAAGTTTGAGAGAGTAATTCAAAAATTTCTAGTTCTTGAACAATTGGATAAACGCCTATCTTCCACTTAAAGGTACGATATCCCTCCTTCCACAGCTTTTGCCACGCCTCTAGCGCCACTTCCCCAGCTGGTAATAAAGCGCTATAGCTTAATGTCTCAATTTTTATCAGATCTTGTACCAGTCCCAACAACCGCCTAGGGTTTAAAACCCCAGGCTCATAGCCCAAGTCGTCTAAAGACGACTGTCCAAGGTTTGTAGTCCATTTTAATGGACTTGGGCTATAGCTGTAGAAATTAATTTCCGGGCGGGTGAGGGTGCTAATCGTTTCCCAAGCAGACTCGAATCCAAATTGACACGAGGGTAACTCGTCAGGAATAGAGAAAATCGTCTCTTGTGTGATTTCCTCTGGAAGCTGACGGCAAAATTCTAAAGCTTGTTCTAGAGTTTCTGAACCAAACCAACTGATGGGTGCAATTTCCCCCCAGCCGATTTTTCCTGTTTCATCGGTGAGACGAAGAATAATTCCTTCGCGGATATCCCAAATGCCATGACTTGTCATGAGCGAAGTCACAAATTTTTGCTGATAAGGACGAAACTCAAATCGATATCGCATTATAAGCTTGTCAGTGCAGGTAAAAAGGTAACTGTTTTGTGTTACCTGTAGAAATACGACCACGAAATATCATTCTTTTGGAAGTTAACTTAAAGAAAATTTACTCTTTCTAGATCCATGACAGTTTCTTCATGTAATGCTGACTTTTTTGTTTATAATAAGGAACTATACTGTTTTCTTTTAGCTGTTCAACAAAACTGCATTAAGAATAATGACACGCAAATTGCAAGCTTCGCGCTAGACATTGACTGGGTTGACCCCTTGGTTGTACTTGATAAATTAGCACAGCCAAATAAGGTTAGTTTTTATTGGGAAAATAAAAGAAAAAAGGAAGCCCTGGCTGCTGTTGATGCTGTCGCGAAAATAGAAATTGCAGGGAAAGACCGTTTTGCAAAATCAGAAGAGTTCATCAAAGAATGTGTTAAAAATATAACTAGCTTTTCTAGAACGAATCAAGCTTTTTTTGGAACTCGATTTTTATGTAGTTTTAGTTTTTTTGATCAAAATAGCCAAGCAGATTATCCATTTTCTGCAGCTACCATATTTCTTCCACGTTGGCAAGTGGCTGTTAAAAATGAGCGTTGCGTGTTGGTTTTTAATACAATTATCAATGCTGACACAAATATTCAAAGAATATTGCAAAGTTTATCGAGAAAACTAGAAATTATCAATTCTTTAGAATCCAACTCGCAAACTCTTGATTACTCTTTGCCGAAATTTAGTCATAAATCTGTTGCAAATCCTCAACATTTCAAGTGTTCCGTCTTGTCAGCTTTGGAAAAAATCCAGTCTAATGATTTAACTAAAGTTGTCTTGGCGGATATACTAGATGTTAGGTCAAATGCTCATTTGAATGTCATAAAATCTTTAAATAACCTGAGACAGTTGCATCCTAATTGTTATGTATTTTCTCATAGTAATGGTAAAGGACAGAATTTTATCGGGGCAAGTCCGGAACGTTTAATTAATATTCAAGAACAACAGTTAATGACTGATGCTTTGGCTGGTTCTGCGCCACGGGGTAAAACACCTGGTGAGGATGCGAACAATGCGAGTCGTTTGCTCAATAGTGAGAAAGAAAGACACGAACATTCGTTAGTGATTGATTTTATCACTCAACGTCTCTCTCAACTAGGTTTACTACCTCAAGTCTTAGCACCCCGCTTGCGACAATTATCTAATATTCAGCACTTGTGGACACCTATCAGCGCAGGAGTTCCGGCTGATGTTCATCCTTTAAAGATAGTTGCTCAACTGCATCCTACACCAGCGGTTGCAGGTACTTCCCAGGAAGTTGCTTGTCGGGAAATTCGTCGTTATGAAAGCTTTGAAAGGGGTTTATATGCTGCGCCGCTTGGATGGGTAGACTTGGAGGGAAACTGTGAGTTTATTGTTGGAATTCGTTCAGCACTTATAGATGGCGATCGCGCCAGACTCTACGCCGGTGTTGGTATCGTTGCTGGTTCCGATCCCGATAAAGAACTCGCAGAAGTTCAACTCAAACTACAAGCGTTGCTAAAAGCATTAGTTTAGTATTTTGTCCAATGTTTGTAACAATTGCTTAACAGTGTAAGGCTTTAATAAAAATGTTTCAACACCAAGAGGTTGCGTCAATTGCTTATTGTCTGCAAGTCCACTTGCAGCCATAATCTTGACATATGGATTCATTTTTAGCAAAGTACGGATGGTGGTTAAACCATCCATAACTGGCATCATCATATCCATAAACACGAGTTTAATTTCTTCTCGATTTTGAGCATATGATGCAATTGCCTCAATGCCATCACAAGCTGTTAACACTTTATAGTTGTAGTTTTGGAGCGTAATTTTGGTAATCTCTCGAATTTCAGCTTCATCATCTACCACCAAAATCAATTCTCCATTTCCTGTAGGCAATTCCAAAGATTCTTCTAGCGGCGTTTGGTTTTCTAAAACTGCTTTTAAAAAGACTTTAAATTGTGTTCCTTTACCAACCTTGCTAGAAACACTGATAAAACCGTTATGGCTTTTCATAATACCAAGCACAGTTGAAAGACCTAGTCCTGAACCTTTTCCAACCTCTTTGGTTGTAAAGAAAGGCTCAAAAATTCTATCCAATACTTCCGGGGGCATACCAATTCCAGTATCCTTGACGGTGATGACAATGTGGGGTCCAACAGTTGCATCAAGATTCATGCGGGCATAGTTTTCGTCAATCAAGAAATTTTCGGCACAAAGACTCAAAACACCGCCTTTTGGCATCGCATCGCGAGCGTTAATAACTAGATTCATCAGCACTTGATGCAGTTGGGTCGCATCTCCAGAAACAGTCCAAAGATTTGGTGCAATATCAGTGCAAAATTCGATAGATTTGGAAAATGTTTGTTTGGCAAACTGCTCAATTTCTGATATCAAATGCTTGATTTGTAAAATCGTGCGCTTACCTTCGACACCGCGTGCAAATGATAGCACTTGCCTAACCATAGCTGCACCACGTTGAGCGTTTGTTTCTAATGTCTCAAGAAGCTGCTGGTTGCGCTCATCAGAAATTCTCATCCGCAAAAGCTGAGCCGACATCAGCATGGGAGCCAGTGTATTATTGAGATCGTGGGCAATACCGCTCGCAAGCGTACCGAGGCTTTCCAGTCGTTGAGCACGAAGAAACTGTGTCTGAAGTTTTTTCTTTTCTGTGATGTCGGTGTTTACAGTCAAGATTGATTTTGGGTTCTCGTGTTCATCGCGCACGAGTGTCCAGCGAGTTTCAACAATCACTTCCTTGCCATCTTTTCGGATCTGGCTCAATTCACCATACCACTGACCTGTCAAGTTAACTTGAGACAAAGCCTCTTGGAGTTGCGAATAAATTTTTTTATACAAAAGCTCATTAGCATTTTTACCCAAAGCGTCTTTTGCTTTCCAACCGTAAACTCGTTCAGCGCTTCTGTT
>NZ_QMEB01000365.1 GCF_012912135.1 Brasilonema bromeliae SPC951
CCCCCTACACCCTCACAACGCCAGGTGCTAAGAAAGCGGGAAGCCGCCTCCGGCGTCTACAAGTCGGGAAACCCGCCCACAGCACTGGCTCCCCTTATACCCTTACACCCTATCCGTAGGACATTGACTCGCAAAAGGCGTTCTAACCTTTCCCTAGATTAGCTTTCAGATTGTCGGTAGAGCAGTCAACATGAAAAGCAATGTTACAAAGTGTTAAGAGCAGTCATAATTGCTCAACAGAATGCCCGAAAATAATTCCGGAAGGTAACTGAGTTTATGAGCTGATGTACTAGCCATTACGCAAGCCCACTCGTTTAAGTACTAGTTGCAGCAGTTTTTTGGCTGTTGTATCTAAAAAATGAGAAAATAACCTCAGTTAACCAATCAAAGCCGCACCAGTTTAAGATTCTGGTTTTATTTAGTACTGGAGGAATCCATTAATGAGTATCGTCACGAAGTCCATCGTGAATGCTGATGCAGAAGCGCGCTACCTCAGTCCTGGCGAATTAGACCGGATTAAGGGATTTGTTACTACTGGTGAAAAGCGTCTCCGCATTGCTCAAACTCTCACCGAAAACCGCGAGCGTATTGTGAAGCAAGCTGGTGATCAACTGTTCCAAAGACGTCCTGATGTTGTTTCTCCTGGCGGTAATGCTTACGGTCAAGAAATGACCGCTACTTGTTTGCGCGACCTGGATTACTACCTGCGTCTCGTCACCTACGGCGTTGTAGCTGGTGATGTCACCCCCATTGAAGAAATTGGTCTTGTGGGTGTTCGCGAAATGTACAAGTCCCTTGGTACTCCAATTGAAGGTGTTGCTGAAGGTGTCCGTGGTTTGAAGAGCGCTGCTACCTCACTGTTGTCTGGTGAAGACGCTACTGAAGCTGGCTCTTACTTCGACTACGTTATCGGTGGCTTGCAATAGGGTGAAGTTATTTCCCTGCTGAAACTGAAGTAATGCAATAAAGTTGGAAATAAGGAATCAACAACATGGCTCAAGACGCAATTACCTCTGTCATTAACTCTGCAGACGTTCAAGGTAAGTACTTGGATACTTCTGCTCTCGAAAAGCTCAAGAGCTACTTCTCAACTGGCGAATTGCGCGTACGTGCTGCTACCACCATTGCTGCTAACGCATCTGCAATTGTCAAAGAAGCTGTGGCTAAGGCTCTGCTATACTCTGACATTACCCGTCCCGGCGGTAACATGTACACCACTCGTCGCTATGCTGCTTGCATCCGCGACTTGGATTACTACCTCCGTTATGCTACCTACGCTATGTTGGCTGGCGACCCATCCATCTTGGATGAGCGTGTACTCAATGGTTTGAAAGAAACCTACAACTCCTTAGGTGTACCCGTTGGTGCTACCGTGCAAGCTATTCAAGCTATCAAAGAAGTGACTGCTAGCTTGGTAGGTCCCGACGCTGGTAAGGAAATGGGTGTTTACTTAGATTACATTTCCTCTGGCTTAAGCTAAAAGCTAGGTTGCACTTGAGAACTTAAGTGCGGCTTTATTAAGTAAGGTCTGGAAATCGATCATGAGTGCTAGAACTTTTAATCGCTTATCTTGCTAAATACGTATGTATGATGAGTGTTAGAAGTTTAGTATTGATGCTTGATTTCCAGCCTTTGAGTGATTAGAGAAAAGTTTGCACTGACAATTTTGAACAGAAAATACTGAGCACAGCCCTCACCTAAAAATACTAAGAAGAAATCTACATTTTAGGTGGGGTAAGCGAAGCCAATATAAAAAGCGAAGCAACATTGTAGTATAATAGATCAATGGTAATTTACTAAAAGGCACTGTAAAAGCACACAGATGCTGAAGACATAGACCTGATGGTAATGCACAGATTTTCATTAAGCCTTATCGCGCTGGAGTGTTCTAGGACAAAAGTTTCCACGACTCACGCAGGACACCAGTTTTTCCGGCGACGTTAGGACGAGTTCTTAGCGTAGAAATCCTCAACTATAATCTTCTATTTAGTTGGGATACCTTCAAATAAAAAAGTTTCCACATCAATATAGGGAGATATCAAAACATGGCAAGGTTGTTTAAAATTACTGCTTGTGTTCCTAGCCAAACTCGAATTCGTACTCAGCGTGAACTGCAAAACACCTATTTCACTAAGCTTGTTCCTTACGAAAACTGGTTCAGTGAACAACAACGGATTCAAAAAGCAGGCGGCAAAATTGTCAAGGTAGAGTTGGCTACTGGTAAGCGGCAAACTAATACTGGTTTGAGTTAATGTCACTTATATAGCTGAATACGACTTGTAGGGAGTTATCAAGAGGTCAAGTAGACCTCTTTTTTGTTTACACGCGATTAAAAACCTGATTATTCCACTACCTTAATGGAGGTCGCTTGTTAGAGTCGAGAGGCGGTATTATCTGCCGTCCCTCTCTGTTAGATCCGAGCGTGCGTATTTCTATGCACTCGGCTCCCGATGTTTCAGGGTTTCCCCTTGCCCATGTGGTGGTAGTCGTGGCAACTTTCGTGTATTGCTAGGAGGTTTTTATCCTTCCAGTTTTGATGGTTGCCGTCGATGTGATGTAGATGGGTTCTTTCATCTGAAAGTACTTTGCATCCACAATGACCACATGTATGGTTTTGCTTCTTGAGTATCTTTGAGGTTATCCCATCGTATAGCTTGCTATTGCGATTGCTCCAGTAAACTAAGTCGCCATCGTAGGGGGATTTTTCACCTTTTACATTGATGTGCTTGTTTTCTGAGTATGGGACTTTGGGGAATGCTTTTTTAAGCAGTTCCTTTGTGGAGTGTCTACTCTGCTTGGATTCTTTGTTGAACTTTCTGGAAGCTCTAAGTTGGATGTGAGTGAGGTTGTCTCTAGCTCTGTCCATCTTGCAGAATCTGTGGTAGTTCCTCCATCCTCTGACGATTGGCGCTAGTTTTTGCGCTTTCTCATTGGCTCCATAGTTGGAAGAGTTGACGACGTTTTTAATTTTCTTTCGGAAAGCTCGGAAATTGTCCTTAGAAGGGTAACATCTGAATTTCCCGTTAGATTGAACTTTGAACTCCCAACCAAGGAAATCAAAGCCGTCTGTCGCTGCTGTAATTTTGGTTTTTCTTTCACTGATTTTCATCCCTCTTCTTGCAAGAAAGTTGCATATCTTGGCAAGTATGTTTTTCTCATTGTCTCCTGGTTTTAGGAAGAATATCATGTCATCTGCGTATCTCACAGAAGGATGTATTTCTTCTATTCCGTTGAGGGCAATGTTAGCTAATAAGGGACTTACCACACCGCCTTGAGGCGTTCCTTGTTCTGGGAATTCTATATTGGTTCCTGCTTTGAGGCATCGGAAGATGCTATTCTTAAGGCTTAGGGACTTCCAAGGAATAAAATCACCCAAGTCAATAATAATAATCATTGTTAG
>NZ_QMEB01000027.1 GCF_012912135.1 Brasilonema bromeliae SPC951
CTAATGCTGTGCAAAGCCAGATGTGGAGTGCTTTGCAAATTCCCGGACATGTCTAATAATACTTCAGCGCGTCCATCCACAGCATCGACCACTTCAGCTAAAGCGTCAAGAGATGCGATCGCTCCATCTAATTGACGCCCCCCGTGATTAGATACAATAATTGCCCTTACTCCACACTCCACAGCACGAACTGCATCATCTCCCCGTAAAATTCCTTTCAGTACCAACGGAAGCGGACATAAAGACTGAAACCATTCCAAATCATCCCACGTTACTGCAGAGTTTAGTTGCTGTGCAACATAAGTAAACAATCCAGATTCTCCCTCTTGATGGGGAATGTTCAACCCTGATAAATTTGTAAAATTAGCTAATTCCATACCTGTTGGGAGAGCAAACTCATTGCGCTTGTCTCGTTCTCTCCGTCCCAGGATAGGAGTATCTACAGTGATACAAAGTGCTTTATAGCCTGCAGTATAAGCTCTTTCTACTAAAGCACGAGTTAGCCCTCTGTCTTTGTGGATGTAAAGCTGGAACCATTGGGGAGTTTGAAGATTTGTGTCGTGACACACTGCTGCTACTTCTTCTATGCTTTTGGTAGAAAGAGTACTCAACACCATGCCAACACCAGCAGATGCAGCGGCTGTTGCTGTTGCAACTTCTCCTTGTGGATTGGCAAGACATTGAAACGCCATCGGAGCAATCAACAGAGGTATTTGAAGCGGTTGACCCAAAACTTCAGTTGCTAGGTTGCGCTGACTGACATCTACTAGCACTCGCGGACGAAGTTTAAATCTTTCAAAAGCAGTTCGGTTATCCCGCAATGTGACTTCATCCCACGCACCGCTAGCGTAATAGTCCAAAGCCATTTGAGACAGACATTTGGTCGCTAGCTGTTCGTATTCAAATAAGTTAAGCGGTTTCAACGATTTTACTTCCTCCACCACCACCTCACCAAGTCATTCAAAATTGCAATTTAAATGCGCGACATCTAAATTGTCTCGCACACTAGGCGCAAAGAAGAACGCACATAGTCTTTAAATAAATGAAAAACCGCTGTAATAAAGAATGACAGATAAACACAAATGCACACAAAACCGTTTTGTGTGCATTTACAGTTTTTTGTTTCTTGACGCTCCCACGGTTTTTTGCTTCAAATTCTGTAAGGAGAACTGACCACCTTCGCATCGGTTGAGGACAAAGTAACCTGTGATGGTTCAAAGCGTTTATTCTTGAGATTCAAAATGACAGATAGTAACTTGGGAAACGCAAAACAGACTACAACGTTTATCAAAGTTAGGAACAGACCATCCATCAAACTCATAGATAATCCCCTTTTTTATAAATGGTGCTCTTTATATATTTCTATTTTTAAACAAAATTCGTTGAAATAACGAAAAGCAGAATTTGAATTTATTGTGATGTCTATAAGTAACTTTTACTATAAAAGTTTTTGATTCTAACTATAGAGTGAATAATTATTTTAGAAATAAGCAAATTGAGTTATCAGTTAACCGTGAATATTTATTAAGTTTCTATACAAGATAGATACAAATCTGACGTCTTGATTTCCGCAGAAGTTAACTGATAACCTTACCCTGTTAACCAGGAGAACACCTGTCACAAAAACTGGGAGCGAATTTACAAAACGGTCTTTTTGTCAAGGTGTAACTTGTGCAATACGGAAAACTGGTAAGTTCAATTACCTTTTTTTGGCTCGTTGAAGTAGTCTGCAATAACTGATTCTGCCCAGTTACAGTAGCTAGAATCATAAATATAACTTTGGGAAATGCAAAACATACGGCAACATTTATTAGCGTCAACAGCAAAATGTCTATCAAAGGCATAGGTCATCACTTTACTTTTACAAATGAGGTGCTTGCTGCTTCAATTCAAAAGCAATATTTCTGTAACAAGTTAAAAGCAAAATTTGGCCTTGCTTCTCTCTCAGATAAGTTTACTATAACATAAACTTTTGTTAATCAATAGATTCCTCAAGTTTTGAGCATTGCTATAGACAGAATAAAATGTGTCATTTCAAATTTGCTATTTGAACCACAGATCGGAATATGCTGGAGAGATAAGAAATTTTCTATTTGGGAGATGTGTTATGTCGAAAACATACGATATTTATTCTATAATCTCTAACCTTTATGAGCTAGAGCGCCGGAATTTAGAGCGTTTGGCAGATTACTCCAACTTGAATTCACTGCCAGAAATATGGTCGTTGGTAGCAAAGCGATGTGGTGATACCGTCGCTCTTCGCAATCCTCATGCCAAACCAGAAGTTGTTATCACATATACGCAACTCTTTCAAAAAATTCAATATTTTGCTGCAGGATTGCAAGCGTTGGGGGTGAAAGCAGGAGATCGTGTCTCTTTGATTTCGGATAATAGTCCCCGCTGGTTCATAGCAGATCAGGGCATTATGACTGCTGGGGCGGTTGATGCAGTGCGCAGTTCTCAAGCAGAACGGGAAGAACTTGTGTTTATCTTGGGAAATAGTGGTAGCACAGCGTTGGTGGTAGAAGATTTAAAAACCTTTAACAAGCTTAAACAGCGTCTTGGTGATTTGCCCATTCAACTGGTCATCTTGCTTAGTGATGAAGTACCACCAACAGACGAAACCATAAAAGTCATAAACTTTAACCAGTTGATGGAAATTGGGGCAAACCATAATTTAACACCAGTTAAGCAAAATCACGATACTTTAGCAACCTTAATATATACTTCTGGCACTACAGGGAAACCCAAAGGTGTGATGCTTTCTCACGGTAATTTGATGCACCAAGTGGTAATCTGTGGGACCGTATTGCAACCAGAACCAGGAGCAGTTGTTCTCAGCATTCTCCCCAGTTGGCACAGCTATGAACGCACTTGTGAATATTTCTTACTATCTCAAGGTTGTACCCAAATTTACACTAACTTGCGATCTGTGAAAGGAGATTTGAAAGAATTTAAACCCAATTACATAGTGTGTGTGCCCCGGTTATTGGAGTCAATTTATGAAGGAGTACAAAAGCAGTTCCGTGAACAACCAGCAAACAAGCAACGCCTGATTAACTACCTTTTGGGTGTGAGTCAGAAGTATATCAAAGCGCGGCGAATCGCCCAAGGATTGAGTTTAGAAAATCTGAACCCCTCAATGGTCGAGCGATTAGCAGCTAGTATACAAGCATCAGCTTTGTTTCCTCTCCACGCTTTGGGAGAACGACTTGTTTATGCCAAGGTACGGGAAGCAACGGGGGGAGAAATTAAACAGATGATTAGCGGTGGTGGTGCACTTCCCAAGCACATAGATGAGTTTTTTGAAATTATTAATGTAGAGATTTTGCAGGGTTATGGCTTGACGGAAACTTCTCCCATTGTCCATGTGCGTCGTCCTTGGCATAATGTACGCGGTTCATCTGGGGAACCAGTACCAGGTACAGAAACGAAAATAGTAGATCCGGAAACTCGCAAAACTTTGCCACTTGGGGAGCGAGGTTTGGTGATGCTGCGAGGACCACAAATTATGCAAGGCTATTACCAAAACCCAGAAGCTACGGCGAAAGCAATTGACAAGGAGGGTTGGTTTGATAGCGGTGACTTGGGTTGGGTGACTCCACAGAATGACTTGGTATTGACCGGACGAGCAAAGGATACGATTGTATTAACCAATGGGGAAAATATCGAGCCGCAGCCGATTGAAGATGCGTGTTTGCGATCGCCCTACATAGATCAGATAATGCTTGTTGGACAAGACCAACGCAGTCTCGGTGCTTTGATAGTCCCCAATTTGTCAGCCCTGCAAAAATGGGTGGAAGCTAAAAATCTGCATCTACGTCTAAGCGATGAAGCCGCCAAACAAATAAGTACTGAAGATGCCCCAGGCAAGACGGAAGTCACCTTGGAGAGTAAAATGATTCAGGATTTATTTCGGCAAGAATTGATTCGGGAAGTGCAAAACCGTCCAGGCTATCGACCGGATGACCGCATTGGTCCGTTCAAGCTCATTCTGGAGCCGTTTTCACCAGAAAATGGCATGATGACACAAACACTGAAAATTAGGCGACAGGTCGTGATGGAGCGCTATCACGATATTATTAACCCAATGTTTGCCTGATTATATTCCACCTGCAAACTATAGAGTGAACGTGAAACATTTATGGATGCCTCCAAATCTCAACTGCTGCTAAAACGGGTTGTTAACGTCAAAGCGATTGTGACTCCCCTTTGGAAAGAGGAAGTGCAGCAGCAACTGCAAGCACAAATTAATCAAATTGACCAGCAACTGCAACAAATCGACATGGAAGGACAGCGGGCGATTTCAGCAGTTCAAAAGCAGAGTCTCCAGCCACCAGGTCCCCAAACTCTTCAACAAATTGAGAATATTCAAGGTCAAATTAATCAAAAGAAAAGTGAACTCTTGGAGCAAAAAAATCAAAGTCTGCAAAATCTCCAGCAAGTCCAGTTTTTAGAGTTGGATCAAGAAGTTAACCAATTCCAAATGGAAGGCTTTTTCCACGTGGAACCAGGTGATAACTTAATTAGCAAATTGCAGGTAGAAGTTGTGCTACGTGATGGTATTGTAGAAGAAGTTCGCGGTGATATTTAAATTTGTCCTTTGTTCTTGGTTGTTATATAGTGAGTGAGACTCAGAACAAATAACTATTGACAGGTTTGGGTTGACTGTGGCAAGTGAAGGCTACTTCCAGGTATACATTGTACCTGGGAGCCAGCCCAAACAATTTGCCATACACGAGGGGAACTCACAAAAAGCGATCGCCCAAAAGTTGTGAGTTCAACTCGATATTTCATTGCTTTGAGAAAATTCTTTGTTGGCTCTATTTGGGTAATTGTTACTAACGCTTGATTAGGATAGGGATAAAAAACCTCAACCTTGCGAGTTTCTAGAGTTGAATCCATGTTATCAAAAGCATTGAGCGCAAGGTCTGCTGGATCACTACCTTGGAGAGGAGAGTTAATACTTTCTAGAGGTACAGTGTTATAATTTGCCCGCTCTGAGTTGACAATTTCCTGTGTTATGTTCACATCTGAAAACTGAGGTGGTTGCCCATTGTTCATACTATAAACCGCTTCAGATGGCTGGCGCTCAATGATATAAACACCAGTAGCAGCGGTGGCAAAGAGACTTAGTATCACAATCAAAAACAATTTCAACTTTGCCGACATAAAATTTAACAGCCAATTAAAATTAGGTTAAATATTAATTTTGAATCTGAGATTAAGGTATTGTCCTTCCTCTTATTACTTATGAGTGGAATTTAGATTTTGACAGTCGTGATGAGAAATACAAATAAATAGACCTTGTGGTCTTAATATAGTTCCTCACCGCTCTTGAGCAACTAGAGGTATCAGAATGTAAGGGTATCAAGAATAATAACCATCTTATTTATGACCTGGTCAAATTTTAATAATCACTGTCCTACACCCGAGATCTATGTTTCCCAAAACTCCGCCCCAAGGGTAGCGAGGTCAAGATACAATTCGATCTAACACAAACTGTAAAAGTCCATTAATTATCGATTCACCAAACCACCTATATGAGCATTTACGAAGTATTTATGCCGGCGCTAAGTTCCACCATGACCGAAGGTAAAATCGTCTCTTGGGTAAAATCTCCTGGAGATAAAGTGGAAAAAGGCGAAACAGTGGTGGTTGTCGAGTCAGATAAGGCAGATATGGATGTAGAATCCTTCTATGAAGGATTTCTTGCTCACATCATCGTGCAAGCTGGTGAAACAGCCGCCGTTGGAAGTGCGATCGCCTTGTTGGCGGAAACCGAAGCTGAAATCGAAACTGCAGCTCAAGCGAATTCTGGGAGTAGTGCTGCCAAACATGAAGCAACTGCAGCCATTAAGAGTGAAAAAACAGCAGAAACAACCACAGTCGCAACACCCGCTGCTTCTCAAAACGGAACCTCTAGCCGTACAAATGGTCGGCTGGTAGTTTCACCCCGTGCGCGTAAGTTAGCGAAGGAACTGAAAGTTGATTTAAGTGGTATCTCTGGTAGTGGTCCTCATGGTCGCATTGTCGCCCAGGATGTAGAAGCAGCAGCTGGAAAATCTAGCAAACAACCTGCTACAGCGACTCCTGTCGCACCTCCACAACCAGCGCCAACCATCACCCCGGTTGCACCTACACCCACGAAAGTTGCTCCTGCACCTGCACCCGCGCCGGCGATCGCTGCACTTCCGGGTCAAGTAGTGCCTTTAACTACCCTGCAAAATGCTGTAGTACGCAACATGGTAGCGAGCCTATCCGTACCAGTCATCCATATAGGTTACACTATTACCACTGATGCACTTGACAAACTTTATAAACAAATAAAGTCTAAAGGCGTGACTATGACAACCCTTCTGGCAAAAGCCGTAGCGGTGACATTGCAAAAACACCCACTGCTTAATGCCAGATACTCAGAACAAGGAATTGTCTACCACTCTAGTATAAATGTTGCTGTAGCGGTGGCAATGGATGATGGGGGATTGATTACACCAGTATTACAAAATGCAGACATGGTGGATATATACTCTCTATCCCGCGATTGGAAGTCCCTAGTAGAACGTGCTAGAGCTAAAAAGCTTCAACCAGAAGAGTATAACACCGGCACTTTTACAATATCGAACCTAGGGATGTTTGGTGTAGATAGATTTGACGCAATTCTACCACCCGGACAAGGTTCTATTTTGGCAATTGGCGCATCTCGTCCGCAAATCGTAGCAACAGCTGAAGGTCTATTTGGCGTCAAGCAACAGATGCAGGTAAATATTACCTGTGATCACCGCATTATCTATGGTGCTCATGCTGCGGCGTTCTTGCAAGATTTGGCGAAATTGATTTCGACAAATCCTGAATCTTTGATGTTGTAGTTTGAGTGATACCAGAATCAAACCGCCTTGGCTCACAATTGAACCAAGGCGGTTTATAGTAGGTAAAATTTTTGAAGATCATTTTTATTTTATCTCGTTCCCAGGCACAGCCTGAGAACGATTTTACCAGTTGCAAGCCGAGTCATAAACCGTAATCTAGCACTAGGGTTAGTAGGGTAATTGCAAGAAATAACAACAGCACTCGGGCTAATCCTAAAGTTTGACTCAGCGTAGGGACAAGACTAAGCAACATCAAGCGTATTGGACAATAGAGTATCCCAAGTCTTTGCGGCATTCCTGCAAAACTTGTGAAATACTTGGAGTTGAATAACTCCACAAAACTCAGCCGCGTGTCATTGAATTCATCAAAAAATCGCCGAAACAAAGCCCCCAGTGCTGCCAATATTTCTATGGCGATACAGAACCTAACCGAGACATTACGATTGTGGCTATAGTAGTCACTCCAAATTGCGCCCACCGCCTAAAGCGGTACCCAATCAGTCGCCACAACTCTTACATCTACAATTACCAACGCTAGCACAAGCACCCGCAAGGTCATCGAACCTTCCACTTGCATCAACGGCGACTCCTGCGCATTTTGCCGCCAGAAAAGACTTGCAGGTAGACACCAATTTCATCCTGGCTTCTAGATCTGTTAGACATCTTAACGAGAAAGCAGTCTATGGGTATATAAATCAAGCAATGATATGGACGCCACAGATACAAAACGAGTCGGTAAAACGAAACTCGTAAGTGTCTTCCTCACAACAGCCTTCTGTAGACGCCCTAATGATCGCTTGTGTAAAATGGGGTATTTTTCAAAACCAGGACATTCATTTTATATCAATCGCGTTTATCAACGTGGATTGCTAGCGATGGCAAGCTTATTTATAAGGTGGGAACAATCACAAATACAAGCGGTTGTTGGTCTATTTCTTTTAACTCAACTTCCAAGGTATAAGTCTGGTTTAGTTGCGTGTTGTGTAATTCTACACTTAGGCATCCCGGACTTGATGACTCAGCTGTTGCTTGGGCAGCATCTCCTTGGAGGTTCACAATCGCTTTAGAAGGTAATTCAGTTTCAACTCTTAGCTTGGTCAGTTGATCTTGAGTTTGGTATTCTACCTTTAGGGTCATAACACCTGCACTTGTAAGCCATTGTCTTTCTACTACTGGGTTGGTAGCTGAAACTGGCAGAGTTAGATTTTCTAGTAGCTGTTTTGCCGCCAGCAACGAAAGCGCCATCTGTTGCTGTGGCTGTAAGTCTGAGTAATCACTCTCTAGATTCGGCATAGTTTCTAGAGCATCTGAACGAGAGGGACTTCTTAGCACTATTCCTGCTAAGTCATTCAATGTTTGATATTCTTCAGGAAAGAGGCTCTCCACAGCAGCAACGAGTTTTGCCCCTAACGGTATAGAAGAGGCAATCATCGCCTGACACTTCTCCAGCAATTGCTGGAAAATTCTTTCAGGCAGCTGAATCGGCAAATTCAGTTTCGATTGCTGTACTGCCCAGCCCCAAACCGGAACCAACTCAAGCGCTGGCTTGTCTAGGCATTCGGGATACTCTATAAGCTGAGCTTCCCAAGGGAATAACGGTGGGTGATTTTGAATTTGAGTTTGTAACCGACGTTTAAGGACGGCTTGGAAACGTTCTTGCACAGTAGGAATTTCTCCCAGTTGAATAGTTCGGGGTAGACACCTTAACTCAAAAGCGCCACCGTTTAAGGCGGCGGCTGTTTGATTAATATGTTCTACCCCTTCATTTTCCTCACAATTGACCAATTTTGGATCGTTGGTTTGGGCATTTTTTGCCAACAACCAAGCGATTAAGTGGTTTTGTAAGGATTCTGAGTCACTATTCATGGGTAGATGCACCTGATCCGGAAATTAGAGAGTTACGAATTTCCCAAGCTTGCTCAAGAATTTTAAACCACCGTTTTTGCATTTGTGCCATCGATAATCCTAAAGTTTTGGCAATTTTTTCATCTGGATGACCTTGTTGTTTCAACTCTAGTAAAGACTGTTGTTTCTCGTCCAGTTGAGCCGTATACACTTCCCATTGCTGAGGAGTTAAGCCCAAATTTGTCTGTAAATCTGCTTCCAGCCACTCGTGAACCAATTCCCAGCGATGCAATAAGGCAAACCTGATTAAATGGTATTTAAAGCGCTGCTGCAAATAATCCCGCTGGCGAGCAGTTAAGCCCAATATTGACTCAATTTCCTGCGCTGATAAATCCTGGAGACGCAGAGTAAAGTAATCAGCACAATCTGATTGCTGCCGTTCTTCCAGATAATTCATCAATTCAGTAATCACGACAGAGCGTAACGTATCTTCTTGAGGTTCTGGCTCTGGTTGTGTCGCCATTGCACTTCGCAATTGCTGTACAGCTGGATCTTCCCAAGAGCCATCAGCTTCGTTACCACTCCCTTCTGCTGCTTGTTCTATATCTACGCAAGTTTCCGGCGGTTGTTGTTGAGAGAATG
This sequence comes from Brasilonema bromeliae SPC951, assembly GCF_012912135.1. Taxonomy (GTDB): domain Bacteria; phylum Cyanobacteriota; class Cyanobacteriia; order Cyanobacteriales; family Nostocaceae; genus Brasilonema; species Brasilonema bromeliae. The sequence goes on from NZ_QMEB01000027.1 coordinate 9,357, forward strand.
TTTGCGCTCGGAGAATAATCAGCTGTTGTTGACGCCCTGGCAAAGGAATCCTTCGCTTGCCATAGCGTTCGGTAAATGCCATGTATTCCGCCAATTCCAAAAGTGTTTGGGGACGATAACTAGTCCCCAGTTGGTTCTCCCGTCGGAAGGCATTTAATGCCTCTAGGTAAAAACTCTGCAAGAAATCTTCAATGACAACGAGCCGCCCTTGATAACTCAATTGTCTTTGGGGAGGATTGATGTAGCGATAAATAATCGCACTCAAAGTACTGTGTAACTCTACTCTGCCCCGATTGGAACCCAACTCGTAGTACCTCAAACACTGTTGTAACCGATGTCGGGCAAGGGTCATTGCAGAATTTTCTACAGTCCCAGCAGCTTGGATGCGCTTGCTTTCACTGCAAATTCTATAAACTTCGGCAGCAATTCGTGTTGCCACATCGCGGCAATTTTGCTCCGAAGCTTTGGTTGATTGCTGAAGCTCCTTGAAAAGGAGTTGAAATATCGCCTCCACGCCGATAGAACTTACTCCCTGAATTGTTGTTATGGTTGCGGCTGAATTCATAGTCTGGTGTTTAGAAAGACCCTAACATACTTATGTACCACCTGTAAGACTGAGGGTATTGGGTTGAGGATTTTGCGTACAAGTCAAACGTGCCTCAATTATGTGTTATAGGATTAGGCTGAATTTCATATTGGCAAATCTCGTTTGATTGTTCGCTTTTCATAGATGTTACTGCCACTACCCATTCATCAGTTTACAGGTCATTATGGACTTAAAAGCACAAATTCAATTGCTAATTGACAATGCCCCCCAAGATGGTGTTACTCCGCAACTTGTCACAGCAATCGCTCCTGTCCTCAGCGCGCGCGCTCAGAAATTACGCCATTCCCAGTACTATATTCTCCAGAATATGGAAGAGGGCTGGGTTTTGACTACATTGAGCGCTCGTGCAAATCCACAGTTGGAAAAGCGCGTCATTTATGCTTTCCCTACAATACAGGATGTCCCACTGGGATCATCTGCTGGGCTTGACCCTCAATTGATAGCTGCACCAATCCCTGTTACTCACATTTTGTTCCAATTGGTAGCAATGGAACCCGTAGATAGTATAGTTTTTTTTGAAACCCCTGGCATCACTACCGACTCAGTCGAAGTCCGACGAGCCGACCTGCAACACTTAATTCAACAACGGTTACAGCAAAACCGAGTAAAAAAACAAATTCCTCCAGATATTGCCTAACAGCAGGAGTGCGGGGCGAGGAACACAAGGAAGAAACCCATAGAATTCTTCCTACCTCACTTCCTCGTTTCCCCTAATAGAGCCTACTCAGTACGTAATCAGCTATCTTCATTAGGACTTGCCAAGATTCAGAGGATGGCAGATCTGCAAGATGCTCAACAGCTAGCTTCGCATGATGTTCGGCTAAGTCTCTTGAGCGCTGAATACCTTGACTATCGTGTATCAAGGATATGGCTTGCTCTAAGTCGCCTTTCTGGGCAAACTCTCTGTCTATCAGGACTTCCAAATATGGCTTTTCTTCCAATGCAAATAAAACAGGCGCAGTTAAATTACCACTTTTCAAATCCGATCCTGCTGGCTTACCCAAGGTATCTGTCGAACTTGTGAAATCTAAAATGTCATCTACTATCTGGAATGCTAAACCAATATGACGCCCGTAGCTATACAAATGGTCGGCTGTTTCTTGGGAAACGTTGCTCAGTAATCCAGCTGCTTTTGAACTATTAGCAATTAATGACGCTGTTTTGTAATAAGTCTTTTTGAGGTAAGTGTCAATCGATATGTTTGTCTCGAAGCGATTCAAGCCCTGCTGAATCTCGCCAGTAGCCAGATCCATAATCACCTCTGACAGCAGTTTCACCACCTCCAAATTGTCCAGATTGGCTAGATACCAGGAAGATTGAGCAAACAGAAAATCTCCTGCTAATATCGCTATTCTGTTGCCAAATAAACTGTGAACAGTGGGAACACTGCGTCGCATCTCGGATTCATCAACCACATCGTCATGTACTAAGCTTGCTGTGTGAATCATTTCCGTAATCTCAGCTAAGCGTCGGTGACGAGGCGTAATGTCTTGTTCGAGCATGGTCGCCCGCGATATCAGCAGGACGATCGCTGGTCTTATGCGCTTTCCCCCAGCTCCAAAGAGATGTTCGGCTGCTGCACAAAGGATCGGATGACCGTTTCCAACTAGCTGTTTCAAGTTGTCTGCTAGTATTTGCAGGTCGGCTTCCACTGGGGAAAAAAGGGAGGTGGCTGGGGTCATGGATGGGCAGACTCTGGCTTTAGTTACGAAAGTTTACATATCCTACACTTATTCTAAGATAACCCTGTCCCAGCGCAAAGTTTTCATGAGTCATTAATCATTACTTTTGTGCATGGCACTCGCACGCCAGTTGTACAGACGCTCTTGCAACAAGGAGGGCATTGCCGACGGACGGTGGTTTTCTTCTGGAACTTGATACGCTACTTGCACTCAATGAGTTTGTATCTCACTCATGGTACGGCTGCGCCTCTATCGTGCACAAACCATAGGAGGTAAATTTTGTCAACAAAGTTTTAATGTTTTTCTATAGACAGAGAAAATATACCGAAATGAGTGTTAGTATATTCTTTTATTTATATGATATTTTTCATACTTGTATTATTAAACCATAGACCTGATACAGTAGACAAAATCTTTGTATCTTAACCAAAACTTTATCTTCAACAACATATTTTTCAAGTAAAGATGAAAACCAGGCTGGAAAACTTCCATATCCTTTAGTCGTCACCTATGACACATGACTTATTTTTACCGAAAAAAATTAAGCGAAATCTTGTATAACCGACACTAAAAAATTTCAAATTTAGCAGAAAAATTAGCCAAAAACTTAGGGTCGTTGTGTTACGCTAACATCAAGGGATTTAAATTTTTCGAGATATTCACATTACCAGAGAAAAACCACCGTTTGGTGTTTTTACCTATCAGGTGCTGTGACTTTGAATATAGTATTGTGGACTACCATCAATGAATATATCTCATTGGTTATGGTCTCAATACCTAAGCCTATAGAGTTAGAACTATGCGCTTCCCTGTAAAGGAAAAATGCTGTGCTTGTTTAGTGTAGCAAGAGTGCATACCTTGGACAACAAAATAAAGTGTTTGCGGAAAAATGCAGACTAGGTAGACTGCTGAGGTCGTAGTTCTAAGTTGCTCTTTGGTAATTTGACTACTGCCTTAGGTATAGTTTGCAACAAAAATTGAATAGAAATTAAGTTTACGAAAGAGAGATAGATCTCTAACTGTGATTTTGCAGTGTCAAAAACAGCTATTAAAAGTAAGTTTGTTTAGCTGTGACTCTGCTAAATATTATTGGATTTTATATTTCTTATACACAAGTGTTGGTAAAAAAATGGTTTACGGTAAAATGCCTATGATAATTTTTATATTAGCTTCTGGTTATTTGTTAGCAGTTTATCTACTATTAGCTCTAGCAAAGAGAACGGGAAAAAAAACTACTGCCACAAGTGTTTCTTTAGGGATGCACTCCAAAGGGGGCAAAAGCGCATAATCTTAAGTCTGGATAATCACTGACGATAAATACAATGTAGTGTCAATTAGCCTTCATCAGTGATTAAGTATTTAGTCAAGCTTTTTCCCCTTGACTAAATACTTAATCAACAAAACATTAATTACTATAAAGTGTGACATTTGTCAACTGTACTGCTTCAGTGACTGGGGTATAACCTAGCCACTGTACAGAGGACTGAGCAAATTGTTGTGGACAACCACTGACCGCAAAGCGAGTTGGCAAAGGTGGGTAGGTATTTCTCAAACCCAAAATATCTAAATCTTGGGCACAAGCAGCAACGACATATTCTGCTGGATCAACTAGCTTGACGTAGGAAGGGAGGAGCGATCGCAAAACTGGTGCCAACAGAGGATAGTGAGTACATCCATAGACTAATGTGTCGATCTCATGCAGCAATAGTGGTTCCAGATATGAGCGTGCCACTTGTAGTGTGTAGGGTTCATAAATGCGGTTTTGCTCAATCAGCGGCACAAACTCTGGGCAACTCACTTGCCAGACTTGGGCTTCGGGATTTATTTCTAGGATAGCATGGCGATAGGCATTGCTTTTCGCTGTTGCAGCAGTGGCAATCACACCAATGCGCTTTCCACTGTTAACTGCTGCTCTTGCCCCAGGTAAGATCAGACCGAGAATTGGCACAGAGAATTCCTCACGTACCGCCTCCAGCGCTAGGGCTGAACTCGTGTTACAAGCCATAACGACCATTTTGACACGCTGCTGTTGCATCCAGGTGAGAATTTCACGCGTAAACTGTAAAATTTCTGTTTGCGAACGAATCCCATATGGAAGTCGAGCTGTATCCCCAAAGTAAATAATCGATTCATTAGGGAGTTGACGGTAGAGTTGGTGTAGAACTGTTAAACCACCTACACCACTGTCAAAAATACCAATTGGGGCACGTTGCGGTGCTTCAGAAAAATCATAAAGATTACCTTCAAAGGTAAAAAATGGAAACACAGGCGGATATCGTTAATTTAATAAGTTGTTAGTGGTTAGTTGTTAGCTACTAGTGATGAATCGTTAATGGTTAGTTGGTAGTTCTCAGCGCTTGGTTGTTAGTGGTTAATTGTTCCACTCACGACTACCCACTACCCACTGACTTGAAAATAGAACTCAGCAACTCCTGACTCAGAACTCAGAAAACAAGACTCAGAAAAAAAGAAAAATTTTCATGTGTCCGGTGAGGGAGTGCTCGGCTAGAGTTTCACAGGCTTAGACGCCCGCCAGAAGGCGAACCGCAGGGTAGGGTAGCAACTGCCGCTCTTGGGTCATTCGCGTTGGCAGGCATACCCGTTCGCCCAAGCCACGTGCCGTAGACATAGGGTGGTTTGCAGTTCATGACGGCTACTTATCTTTGTCGCAAGTATAGTAATATACCGTTAGCGATTGCCTCTGCCATTCGATTTTGGTATTCAGGGCTTCCCAGTCTAGGATTATCTTCCTGACCAGTCATGTAGCCTGTTTCTACTAGAATCGAGGGCATAGAACTTTTTCTGAGAACATAGAATCTTGCTTTGCGTACTCCTCGGTCTTTGAGGGTGGGGATACTTCGGAGAATGTTACTGTGGATAACACGAGCCAAATCTAGCCCACTGTCGTAATAATAAGTTTCCAATCCATTCACGTCAGGGCGACGATCAACAGAATTAGCGTGAACGCTGACAAATAAATCAGCATTTGCTTGGGCTGCTATATCCACCCGTCCCTGAAGGGTAACAAAATAGTCAGTATCACGCGTGAGTGCAACCTGTAAGCCATTTTGCTGTAAAATGGTCGCCACCCTTCTTCCAATAGGTAAAACGACATCTTTTTCCAACAGTCCACCCAAACCAGGAGCGCCAGAATCGTGACCGCCATGTCCTGGATCAACAACGATGACAACTCGTCCATTAGGCACGCGGGGACGCGGCATTGGCTGCGGCATCATCTGCGGCATTGGCAGCGGATTGTTCGTCATTGATCCTGAGGATAATGGTTGTGGGTTTGATCGTGGTAAGGGAGGTAGACTAAAACGGGGAGTTAATGGAGAAAACGAGCGTTGTAATTCTAAAGACAAAAGCTGACTACTCAGTTGATTGAGTTGTCCAATTCGCACTCCTCCTGCTGGTTGGATGTAGACGGCAACACTACGCGGATCCAGTTGTTGCAGGCGTACGCGCAGAACTGGACTACTGGCGTCAAAATTTGGACCTCTGACGCTAGCAGCTAACTTAGCATTGGGAATGATTATGCGATATAAACCAGAAGCTCTATCCCAACCAGTATTTACAGATGAAAGGGGTTGGTCTCCTCTAATAAGCAGTTGCGTACCAGTAGCAGTCAGTTCTACAGACTCAATTGTAGATATTGAGTCACTAGCTGGCGGCATTAGGTTGGAGCTTCGAGGCGTGACATTCCTAGGTATCTCTGAGTTAGGAAGTAAACTACCATTACCATCACTACTATTACTTGTACTTGTAGTATCTCTGGACAATTTGCTTGCATCACCATTAGGCAGAATTACCAAACCGCCAAAGCTACTCATGCTTGCTCGCCAGTCGGGGCTATTTCTCTCCACCCACAGCGTCATACGAACACCAGGTGTTGTTTTTAGTTGAGTGAATTCAATACGTTTTATACCATACTTATTGACTGGTGTATTCTGTTGGAAGAAACGTGGTGACAGAGCTGCACCAAGTATATCAATGTTGATAGCACTCTTGTCACTGCTACGAAATGTCTGGATTTGAGGATTTGGGCCATTTGTGCGGACAAACAAACCATCACCTGTAACACGTAAGCTCTCAATTTGAGTCAATCCTTGAGTATTGCTGATAAGTGTTTGTTTTTGAGTTGGCCTATCAACAGGATTGACAACTATATCTTTACTTGCTGCCGAATCAGTATTGACAATTACGTCTTTAGTGGCTGTGGAGTTGTCAGGCCTTACCACACTATAGACATTCAAAGAAGTGTTGCCAGAAGATGAAGCAGCTTGTTCAACTTGTGGAGTTGGTAACTGTACTGTCCAGCGACTAGAACTTTTACCTTCAAATTTTACCTGCTTTGGATCGAGGGTATAACCTGGACTAAGTTCAATGACTATACGAGTTGTTTGTCCATCAAACTGACCGACACGAACAGTACGAATTGCACTACTATTCACCGGCTGAATCAACTGCGAACGTCCAAAGTCAGTTCCAGGCAAATCAATAACCAGTCGCGTGGGGTTGAACAGGAGTTGCGCTTGGGGTTGAACAGCACCTTCAGTGTTGATTTCTAATCGGTTTTGACTGGCATCAAAACGCCAAAATTGTAATTTCGCAGCTTGAGCCTGCGATTGTAGCATGAAGACAGTAGTAGTTGCAACAGTAACAGGTAATAACCAGTTCATTTTCACAGTCTTTTCTCCTGATTCGTACTTCTGAGATCTGTCAAGATGTCAAAGTTTAGGGAAATCCTCACACTAGCACCGCTCAAATCTTAGCCGCAAATACGTTATTAACTCGTAGAAAGATCTTAATAGCGCTCAACTGTGGCATGCCCTCTCAGTTTTTGTATGCTTTTCTGGCACAGAAAATGCAGTTTGCAAAGCATAATCATCACACCAATCTAAAAATAATAGAGTAGTCAATCTTGGTCATTTTTGCTTAACTTTGTGAGAACTTTATATTAATTTGTCTGATTCCTAGATATCTTAGTCCGTGTTAACTGATGTGGTAAACACAGCACACTCTCTAGAGTAAAATCTAGAACCTGAAAGCGAATCGCCCTCTGAACTAGACCAGACGCTACGCCCCACATAAGAGTTCTCTGCAGAACTTACGCTAGTGGGTAGACTTAGACTTTGGCATTAACACAAGACTCATTTTGTCAAAAATTATATTTAATATTGAAACAAAATAGTAGTTTCAGGTAAAGTTGTATTCTGGTGTCAGCGATGACCAGACTCCAGACACAATCCCTGAGATCTGAACAGGGGAAAGGATCCTACTAGACAACTTCAATAAGTATTCCCGGACACAAAGTATCAAAAATTTTACAAATAAAAACCGGAACTTAAGTTCCGGTAAAAGAGTTTGCTCAACCAATTATCAGCTACCTAGGCAGTTATCAAGGTTTTAAACACTGATAACTGCCTAAATAGCTGCTTGAACACAGTGCTAATTAAGACACTGATATTTTAAATGTTTTACTTTTGCTTTAAGTACTGAAGAACACCATCAGCAATCCCCTCTGCCATTTTATTTTGATACAGTCGGTTGGACAACTTAGCAGCGTCCTCACGACCAGTTAAATACCCTGTTTCCACCAAAATTGCTGGCATAGAATTTTTTCTTAAGACATAGAATCTGGCTTTGCGCACACCACGGTCTTTCACATTGACACTTCGGAGAATGCTCTTATGAACGATCTGAGCTAGGCTTAAACCACTGTCAAAATAATATGTTTCTAGACCACTCACGTCTGGACGATCATCACCTGCTGAGTTCGCATGGACACTGACAAAGACATCAGCATTGGTTCGCTCTGCTATGTCTACCCGTCCTTGAAGAGTCACAAAATAGTCTGAGTCACGCGTTAGTATTGCCTGTAAACCATTTTGCTGTAAGATTTCTGCCAGCCTTTTGCCTATTGGCAAAATAATATTTTTCTCTTGAATAGCACCAATACCAAGTGCTCCAGAGTCTTTACCCCCATGTCCTGGATCAACGACAATGACGACTCGTCCCTTAGGAGCACGAGGCTTCTGGACTACAGGCTTGCTTGGCTGGTTCTGTAATGCCAAAGGCTGTGGGTTTTGTCGTTGTATGGGTGGTAAAGCAATGGGTGGTTTGATAGAAGGGATACGTTCTAATCCCAAAGACAAAACCTGACCATTCAGTTTGTTAACTTGCCCAATTTGCACTCCCAATGCTGGTTGCACATAGACAACAACAGTACGGGGGTCTTGTTGTTGCAAGCGCACGCGGAGAACAGGGCTACTAGCATCGAAATTTGGACCTTTGACCGCAGAAGCCAACTTCGCATTGGGAATGGTGATGCGAAATTGATTAGATGACTGATCCCAACTAGTACTAGCAGATGAGAGACGTTGATCTGCTCTAATCAGCAGTTGCGTACCAGTACCAGTCAGTTCTACAGCCTCAATTGTGGAGATTGCATCGCTTTTTGGTGTCTCCACAGCAGGAGTGGGAGGATTATCTGATGGAGTGCTGGAATAATAATTTCTGGGCGAGTCACTCGCATAACGATTCTTCGGTAGAACGACTAAACCATCAGAACCATCAGAACTGCTTGTGCTTATGCGCCAATCAGGAGTATCTTTGTCTACCCGCAGCGTCATTCGGACAGCAGGTGGTGTTTTTTGCAGTTGAATCATTTCAACTCGGTTCACACCATGCTTATTTATAGATCTATCGCGAGCACCAAAATTCGGTGACAAAGTAGCACTGGGAATGTCAACGAAGATGGTTTTGCGATCGCGGCTGCGAATGACCTGAGTCTGAGGATTTCCACCACTGGTACGCAGAAAAAAACCGTCCCCTGTAACTTGCAGACTCTCAACTTGAATTGTTCTTTCTGCAACGACAACAGCCTTAGAAAACTCAGGTTTTTTATCTGTGTCAGAATCTACTGTCACCACATTGTAAATATTTCTTGGCGGTGAGATGACGACTTCTTCACTTTTTGGGCTTGGAGCTTTTGGAGTTGGGGATGCTGGTGAGGAGGCGACTCCTTCAGTTTGTGGCGTTGGTAATTGTACCGTCCAGCGACTGGCACTTTTCCCTTCAAATTTTACCTGCTTGGGGTCGAGGGTATAACCAGGACTCAGTTCAACAACTATACGAGTTGTTTGTGGATCAAATTGACCAACACGAATAGAGCGAATTGCACCGCCTACTGACTCCGTCAACTGCGGACGCCCAAAATCAGTTCCTGGCAAATCAATAACCAACCGTGTAGGGTTGAAAACGAGTTGCGCCTGGGGTTGAACTGGACCTTGAGTATTGATTTCTAATCGGTTTTGATTGGCATCAAAGCGCCAAGATTGCAATTTCGCGCTTTGTGCTGCTTGAGCTGGCGACAATAGCGTCAAAAGACTAGTCGTTACAAAGGTACCAGGTAGTAACCAGTGGGTTTTCACAGTGTTTTCTCCTGATTCGTATTTATGAGAGTCTATGAAGTGGAGAAGCACCCAGAACACAAAACGCAGAATTCAGTACAGTGAACAGTGAACAGTTATCAGTAAACAGTGAATTGATAACTGATAACTGATAACTGAATAACTGACTTCTGAGTTTTTTGTTGGTCAAAGTTTCGGTAAATCCTCACACTATCACCGCCTACACCATTACTTTGGTGGCACAAGCATCATTTTCTGATCTCATAAAGACACAGTTATAGTGATTATTTTTTGAATATAATCCAAATTTGGTGATAGCAAAGCGTGTCATTTACCTAATATCTATTAAGGTTTAACCATTAGGAGTAGATGTTGTTCTATATTAATTCTTCTCAGGAACTAAATTGAATGATTGGCGTCAAATTCTAACACGCTGCCAATAGTTTTTCATGCCGTTATGGCATTTTTTCGTTGTTAGATGTTTAATTGACGCCCTCTAGGCGGCTTCACGCAATTTGCCGCAAATCACATTAAAGTATCCGTCAATAGCTAAACACTTCATCCGTCAAAAAGAGATTTTTTATATTATCTGATTTGGTAGTCGTCAATGCACCAACTGATAATACTTCTACTAAATCCTTACGGGAGCATCCCAATGCATGAGAAAATACGCTTGTCATTCTTTCTGTAAACGGTTCTGCCGTGAGCTAGTCCGGTGAACGGGTTCGGTCAGGCTACAGGAGCCAGTGCTCAGGCGCGAGTTTCACAGGCTTAGACGCCCACCAGAAGGCTTCCCGCAATCTGCCGCACCTAGCGTGAACTGGCGCTCTTCGTAGCGTGTCCGGAGGACATACCCGATAGCCGTAAGGCGTAGCGTCAGCCATAGGGCTTCCCGCAGGGTGTGAAACGAAGTGCAGCGTATCTCCTGTATAAACGCTCTTGCGAACAGGATGACAATGAATTTAGAGATTTGGGATGTTACTCTTTCCTGATGTGAACTTGACTTTTCAGTGCACCTGTTTAACTGCTAAAGAAATACCATTACTTGGATGAGTGAGCAAGAAGGAAGATAAAACAAAAACAACATTCCCTAATGAGTGCTGGCGTTTAGAACAAACTCCTTAATTTTTTAGTTTAAGGAGACGAAGATTTTGGGAGTAAAGTTTCCATTAGTAATAACAAAGTTACAAAATATTCATATTCTGAAGTTTAGTAGGTCATGAACTTGTCGTACAGAAGCACGGATGCAAATTTCTTTTCAGAGTAGATTAAAAATTGACTTGATAAGACTTAAGGGAAATGCAACAGAGTGGAGCGTTGATTATGATAGCTAGTCAAAGCACTCCTGAGCTTTTTGCCTCCTCAAGAAAAAAGACAATCAAATCGGGGAGAACGCTTTGAGCTATGACTAACCCGCTTGGAGTGCGATGCTCCTTTGAAGCGTTGTACACCTATGAGAAATAATACGAACGTTGGATGAATGTGCCCGGAAATATCGGGAATTTTGTTGCCAGTATAAACTCCAACTTAAACAAAAGGAAAAACACTTCACCTGGACAAATTCACGACTCAGTCATCATCTAAGTACAGACGCTGTAAATAATGCGTCTGCACTCTAGAATTTTACTTATCGTCCCGAGAATCTGGTGATTCTATAACCAACGATTTTCCGGAAGAATTATCTAAAAGCACTTCCTCTATTGCTGTAGCTGTTGTTGGTTCTGGAAATACGAACCGCAAAAGGGGAGGCGCGAGAAATGTTGTCAGGATGACCATCATAATAATTGCCGCCTCCAAAGGTTTCGAGAGAATGCCAATGGAGGAGCCAATACCAAGAAAGACTAATCCTACCTCGCCTCTAGGAATCATGCCCACACCAATTGCCAAACGGTTGATTTGAGGCTGACCAAATACACTTAAGCCAGTGACAACTTTACCTAGGATGGCAACAATTATCAGAAAAATCGCCATCACTAAACCTTCCCGGTTGCTAGGAATTGCTGGGTTTAAAACTCCTAAATCAGTTTTTGCACCAACAGTCACAAAGAAAATTGGCACCAGTATATCAGCAATTGGGATAACTTGCTTTTGCAGTTCCACACGCTCATCTGTTTCGTCTAAGACTAAACCAGCAGCAAAAGAACCTAAAATTGCCTCTAGTTGAATGGCAGCAGCAAAGTATGCCATCACAAAGGCAAAGACAAGTGCTGGTATGACTAATCCACCACGAGTTTTTAACTTGCTCGCAATTGCTACAAAGGTATTACTGAAAAGATTTCCTAGAACAATTGCGCCCACCAGGAAACTACTGGCACTAATGATCAGATAAATAACTTTACCGACATCCACCGAACCTTCTTTTGCAAGACTAGCCACCACTGCTAAAACAATAATTCCCAACACATCATCAATAACAGCAGCGCCTAAAATAATTTGCCCTTCTTTAGAGTTGAGACGCCCAAGTTCTGACAATACCTTGGAAGTAATACCAATACTTGTAGCAGTCAAAGCTGCTCCTGCAAAAATTGCTGGTACTGCTGGAATGCCAAATAAAGTCATTAATCCTACCGTACCAGCAGCAAAGGGTACTGTCACCCCTACTACTGCTACTACACTCGCTTGGATACCAACAGCTATTAAGTCTTTTATGTTTGATTCCAAACCAATTTCAAATAGGAGAATGATGACACCTAGTTCTGCCAATATGGAAATGACCTCAGACTGGGCTTTAAAGACAGCATCAGCAGCGTCTGGATTGAGACCACCAGTGGTTTGAAGGAAGGTCATGATAACAGAGTTGGAACTATCAGCCCCCCCTTCTGGAAACACTAATAGATGGAGGACAGAAATACCTACCACGACACCACCTACCAGTTCTCCCAACACTGGCGGTAACCCAAAGCGGTTTGATAGTTCCCCGCCTACTTTACTGGCAAGGTAAATGACGACCATACTCAGCAGCACTGCTGCCAGTACAAGCGAACTATCTGCTGTTTCTGTTGCGGTTGCCAACAAGGGTAATGAGAAGGTTGTGAAATCTAACTGCATCGGTTATTTTGGAAAATACTTCCTTTTAATTTACAGTTTGTTGAAAGTTACCATAGAAGCGTTACACAAAGCATTGATTAATCAATTCATTCCGGCTGTTAGTTGGACAAGGCGCTGCCAGTGAGACTCTGATACTGGGACTACGGATAGTCTACTCAGGCGTAGTAAGTCAAAACCTTCAAAATTTTCGTCCTGCTTAATTTGGGTTAGGGTGATTGGCTGAGCCACTCTTCGTATCGCTCGTACCTGGACAACAACCCGTTTAGCATCATCTAATTTTGGATCTGGATAAGGTTGAGTGACGACCTCCGCTACACCTATCACTCGCCGCTCTTTCCCTGTGTGATAAATGAATACCCTTACGGGTTCACCAGTCGCCTACGGCGGGAAACCCGCCTGCAGCGCTGGTTCACCAAATCAGCAATTTCCATCGTACGCAGATGCTTAAGAGCCAAAGGATTGCTCACTCCATCCCAAACTGTAGTGCTATCCCGTTCTAAATCGGAGTAGGAATACTCTTCTGGTTCTGTTTTCAGCAGCCAGTATCGCACAAATATTCTCCTTCTATTGTTTGCAGTTAACAGTTAACAGTAAACCAATAGCTATTTTTTAGTTTCTAAAAATGTAACTGCTTAGACTTTAGACAGTAATCGTGTCAAAGTAAAAATACCTCTCATATAGACACACTACTGGCTGTGTCTTCTCCGAATGGATAGGGAGTGTTAGTTGTGTGTTGTTTATTGTTAGCGATGAGTGGTTAGTTGTTGGTTCAAGCTAACCACTCAGGATTTTTCACAACTTACCAGATCTTCATAGATGAAGAATTTTTAGAGGAGTGAACGTTTTGTGAATACAAATGCTGTATTTGGTTCTCAGTTCAATGCTGGGAACCGGTGGAAATTTCTATCTTTAGCATTGCTTGTATATATAAGTAGTACCCAACCTGCTTTAGCACAGCAGAAAGAAAGGATGTTGCGTACTCTGAGTGTTAATGGTCGTGGAATGGAGACAATTCCTACAACTTTGTCTCAAGTCAGTTTGGGAGTAGAGGTTCAGGGAAAAACAGCACAGCAGGTACAACAAGAAGCTGCTCGCAGGTCATCTGCTGTGGTTGCTTTACTAAAAAGCCGTAATGTGCAAAAATTACAAACCACAGGCATTACTCTTAACCCAGTTTACAATTACGACAATAAAGTGCAGCGTATTACAGGGTATGCTGCTTCTAACGTTGTCAGTTTTCGCATTCCCACTGAACGCGCGGGTACTCTGTTAGATGAAGCGGTCATTGCTGGTGCGACTCAAATTAGCGGCATTAGTTTTGTTGCAACTGATGAGGCGATAACCCTTGCTCAACAACAAGCATTAAAAAAAGCCACCCAGGATGCTCAACAGCAAGCTCAAGCTGTTTTGAGTACTTTGGGTTTCCAGCCGAAAGAAGTCGTCAGCATTCAAGTGAATGGAGCCAGCGCACCTCCACCACCAAGACCCCTCTTGGATGCTGCTGAGCTTGGTAGGCTAACAACAAAACAAAATGCTGCCACCACTATAGTTGGTGGTGAACAGCAGGTGGAAGCTACGGTGACATTACAAATTAGTTATTAGTCATTAGTTATTAGCTTTACCTATTTTGACCCCTTCGGGGTTCGCCAGTTGCTTTATGCCGGGGAACCCGTCCACCGCACTGGCTCACTTTTGACTAAATTAGAAATTATCAGGGTTCATATCTATGTCACCATCTTCGGCGTCCCGTTTAGAACCTAGTAGTTGCAGCTGATCCACGATGATAACGGGTGTAGATCGATTTGCTCCTGTGGCGCGATCGCTCCAATTATCAAATTTTAAGGAACCCTTAACAGCAATTTGTTTGCCTTTACGCACGTAATCACCTGCCACCTGCGCTGTTTTTCCCCATAATTCCAGATTAAACCAATCAGTATGTTCGCTGTCTCTTGTACGCCGATTGACGGCAAGTGTTAATTTACACTTAACGCTACCTGACTCGAAATATTTCATATCCGGGTCAGTTCCTACACGACCAATGAGGGTAACAATATTTATGCTCATGTGCAGTTTATCCAGTACTAATGTACTTATATTGTGAATATCATAGTAGCGAATTGCTATGTTATCAGCAAAGCGTTCTGTAAAAAATCATTACAGTTACCGCCGAGACAAATGATATGAATCACTCTGTAAAAACTCTAAAACAATACGGATACACTTATGCCGCCTGGGAATATAGAACAATAGAAGCTTGAGACTGGTCAAAGATTACGAAAAAATATATAAAAATATAATCTAGTTTACTGGACTCAGGTTAAAAAACATAATACGATCCTGCACAATTCTCATTTGTAACAGTACTCAAAAAATATCAAAATTAGGGGGCATAGAGACGCGTGGGTCTTTTTAGTAAATTTTCCTTATCGCGGGATATGGGTATTGACCTTGGTACCGCAAACACCCTCGTTTATGTATCAGGTAAAGGCATTGTTCTGCAAGAACCTTCTGTAGTGGCGATTGACCTAAACGAAAAGGTTCCAATAGCAGTTGGAGAAGAAGCAAAAAAAATGCTCGGTCGCACACCCGCGAATGTAATTGCGGTGCGCCCCTTGCGTGATGGTGTCATCGCTGACTTCGATACAGCAGAAGTGATGCTAAAAAGCTTTATCCAAAGAGTCAACGAGGGCAAATCTCTAGTATTACCAAGAATTGTCATTGGTATTCCTAGTGGAGTAACAGGGGTAGAAAGAAGAGCTGTCATGGATGCGGCTTCTCAAGCTGGGGCAAGAGAAGTTTACTTGATTGATGAACCGGTGGCTGCAGCAATTGGGGCAGGACTACCTGTGACTGAAGCAACAGGCAATATGATTATTGATATTGGTGGCGGGACAACAGAAGTTGCTGTGTTGAGCCTGCAAGGGACAGTGCTTTCTGAATCAGTACGCATTGCAGGAGATGAGCTGACCGAAGCCATCATGCAGTATATGAAGAAAGTTCATAACCTAGTCATAGGGGAACGCACTGCTGAGGACATTAAAATTCGCATAGGATCAGCATATCCGACTCATGATGATGATGATGCCATGATGGAAGTCCGAGGCTTGCACCTGCTTTCTGGTTTGCCGCGAACTGTCACAATTAAAGGACCAGAAGTACGTGAAAGTATGTCGGAACCTTTGTTGGTGATTATCGAAGCGGTGAAGCGGACTTTGGAACGCATCCCGCCAGAGTTGGCATCAGACATCATTGACCGAGGAATTATGCTAGCTGGTGGAGGCGCGCTGCTTAAAGGAGTGGATACCTTAATCAGCCATGAGACTGGAATAGTAACACATATCGCTAGTGATCCATTGGAATGTGTTGTACGGGGAACAGGTCGTGTATTGGAAAATTTCAAGCAGATGGAAAGAATTTTCAGCGGGCGTTCTCGCAATATGTAACACAAACGCTATCAGATATTGGGTTCGATCGCGTTGCGGGAATCCAATATCTTAATTTATATTACAGCTAAAAAAGGTTTCTTATGTTTACGGCACGTCGGTGGTGGGAGCGCAGAGGATTACAAATAGGGTTGCTAGGTATAGTTGTTGGTGGTGCTTGGGTGCTTCGACAAACTCAAGGTGCTCTTATGTTTGAGATATATCAAGAGATAACTCGTCCAATCCAGATGTTGCAGACACCACCAGCTCAAGAAGAACGTCTCAAGGATGCTCGGTTTTTAGAACTGCAAACCCAGATCGCAGAACTGAAAAACCAAAATAAAAAGTTAAAACAGTTATTAGGCTATGTAGAAAAAGAACCATCCACATCCCGCCCTGTGATCGCGCGAGTGATGACACGTGGTGCTGACAACTGGTGGCAACAAGTAACTCTCAATCGTGGAAGCCTTGCAGGTATTCAGGAAGGTTATATCGTTAAGGGTGATGGTGGATTGGTGGGTTTAGTAGAAAGCGTAACTCCCAATACCAGCCGGGTGCTGTTAATTAGTGACCTCAAGAGTCAAGTTGGTGTAACAGTCAGCCGCACAGGGGCAAAGGGTGTTTTGCGAGGAGATTCCTCTGCTGATGGAATCCTGGAATTTTATGAAAAAGTCCCAAATGTAAAACCTGGAGACGTAGTTACTACATCTACCTATAGTCAGAAGTTTCCTTCCGGATTGGCTGTCGGACGAGTGAAGTCTTTAGATTTAAAGAAACTTCCAGCATCAGTGGGGAAAGTGGAACTTTTCCCGTCGATACGCTCTTTGGATTGGGTGACGGTATATCCTAAACCACAAACCCCGCCACCAGAAAATGTCGGTTCTGTCAATCAAAAGTCAGAAAAATCTAAATGAAACAATGAGGACTCCTCAATTACAAACCAGTAGGAAAAAAAAGTCAAAATCGCCAAGACGAAAATCCAAAATTCAAATCGTCCCCCTTTCTCGTTGGCACCCGCGCTTACTTCAGTTCACTGATTGGGCGATAATAACTGGATCAGTAATGTTATGCTTACTGATGCTGTTAATCCGAGTCCCTGGTATGGAATTATTGGGAATAGGACCAAACTGGCCTGTGATTTGGGTAGTTGCTTGGAGTGTCAAGCGCACAGCTTTTAGTGGCGCATTGGCAGGTGTTGTTTTGGGTCTACTACAAGATGCTATGACATCACCTGATCCAACTCATGCTCTAAGTTTGGCAGTGGTTGGAAGTTTGACTGGTCTGTTGCAGAAGCAGCGTTTTATACAAGAAGATTTTATTTCTATTGCCTTAATTGTGTTTGGTATGGCACTGTGGTCAGAGACAATTTTTGCATCGCAGTTGATTTTAATGGGCGATCGCAATCCGGCTGATGTCTGGGCACATTTCCAGAAAGTCGCCCTTGCCTCTGCCATTCTCAGTAGCCTCTGGGCACCAGTGATTTATTTTCCCCTAAATCGTTGGTGGCAGCAAGTAAAATTAGCACAACAGTCATAAATCAGTGAAGAAGAATTCAAAATTCAGAAATCTTCTTACAAAGAACCGAGTGCGGAGTGTGGATAACCTGGGTTTAAACTCAGAAAGGAGTGAGGAGTGAGGAGTCAATTAATGTGACTCTTCACTCCTAAATTTTTCTGAACTATACGCATCCTTTAACAAAATAAATTCAAGCTAAAGTTAATTCATCTTTATGTAGCTACAAAATTATTACTCTGTTGCTAAGAATTATGGATAATTTACCAATGGTCGAACCAGATGCTTTCATCGCAGAATCAGAATTTCAGGATGATTCACATCCAAAGCAAACACTCTTAAGTGACTTTGACCACGCTATGATGCGGCGGTGTATAGAACTCGCCCGTCGCGCTTTAGGACGCACCTCCCCAAACCCAATGGTGGGGGCGGTGATTGTCAAAGATGGCGAGATTATCGGGGAAGGGTTTCATCCGCGTGCTGGTGAGCCGCATGCAGAAGTTTTTGCCCTCAAAGCAGCAGGTGAAAATGCTCGTGGAGCAACGATTTACGTGAGCTTAGAGCCTTGCAATCACTATGGACGTACTCCCCCTTGTTCAGAAGCGTTGGTAGCCGCTGGGATCGCTAAGGTGGTCGTGGGGATGGTTGACCCAAATCCACTTGTCGCTGGTGGTGGTATAGCCCGTCTACGGGCTGCAGGGATAGAAGTTTTGGTGGGAGTGGAAGAACAAGCCTGTAAGAAGCTCAATGAAGGTTTTATCCATCGTATTCTTCATCATCGACCTTTTGGCATTTTGAAATATGCCATGACTTTAGATGGCAAAATTGCGACGACGACTGGTCATAGTGCATGGGTGACAAATAAGGATGCTCGCGGCGAAGTTCATCAACTGCGAGCAGCTTGTGATGCGGTGATTGTGGGTGGAAACACAATCAGACTGGATAATCCTTATTTGACTAGCCATCGGGAAGGAGCACATAATCCCCTACGGGTGGTCATGAGCCGTAGTCTGGATTTACCTCAAAACGCTCGTATCTGGCAAACCGCAGAAGCTCCCACTTTGGTTTTCACAGAAAAAGGAGCTAACCCCGATTTTCAAGAACTGTTGCGGAATCTGGGGGTGGAAGTGGTGGAGTTAACACCACTCACACCAGATCAGGTGATGGCGTACTTATACAAGCGGGGATTTTGCAGCGTGTTATGGGAGTGCGGTGGTGTTTTAGCTGCTAGTGCGATCGCCCAAAAAGCAGTGCAAAAAGTTTTTGCTTTTATTGCTCCTAAAATCGTTGGTGGTGTTCATGCTCCCACACCTGTGGGTGACTTAGGTTTGACCTCCATGACTGAGGCGCTATCCTTGGAACGTGTAGAGATAAGGGTAGTTGGTTCTGACTGTTTGGTAGAGGGTTATTTGCCAAGTCATCAGTTATAAGTCATAAGTCATGAGTTATGACTTATGACTTTTAGGAATACTGACGTTCTTGAGCCAAATCACGGATCAGTGCTAGCCGAGATTTAACGTAGTCACTGAGGAAATCGCTTTCATAACAATCTAGCAAAGCTTGGGTTTTGATTTGTTTGACCAACCATTGTACCAAGCTAGCATCATCGAGCTGTAATAGCGTCTTAGTTTGTGCAGTTTCCACTACAGACCAAAGCTGACGCATAACTTTGGGAGTCATTAGACCTCCATTGAAGATTAGCTTAGCTGTTTTCAGGATACACAATTGCGGTAATAGGTTTCGGTCTTAATGTAGAGGCTGACATAAGTGTTATTAAAAACTTAATATATTGAGTTATAAGTTGATGATGATTAAGGATTAATAATTTTAAACAATACATGAACAAAAAGTAGTATTGTTATGCCCTGCATGAGTCTTGACTTTTTGCTTGTGTTGTTCTGTGTCTCAACGTCTACCTGTGCTGTACGTTCGCTTATTTTTCATATTTTAAACACTTTTGTAAATACTTGTTAAGCGCACAATCAATTTTATTTTGATTGAGTAGTAAAACCAAATATGCTGATTGCTAAGTTTGAGAAACTTGGTTTTTTCAAGCTATACTTTTGTTTACAAATAACCAATGAAGGAGATCCAAAAAAATGCTTACCCTTCAATAATTGATTGGGCACTTTTTATGGCGATCGCAATTTTTACCCAATACAGGCAGCTACTGAAAAGCTATAGTATAAATTCAAACTAACCTTCCACGAGATAATGAGTCTACCTCAGCCAATTGGTCGCCAAAAAGAGGTGCTATATCTACCAGCACGGGGGCACTTCGCTGTTTTAGGAACTGCGGGAAGTGGTAAGACAACACTTGCTATTTTGCGATCCGCTTTTCTTGCTGATCCAAGGACTGAACATTGCGGCAAGACGTTGTTAGTCACATTTAATAAAGCGCTTGTAACTTATTTAAACCACCTTCAAGATAGAAAACTAGCCAACGTGATTATCGAGAACTACCATCTCTTCGCCAGGGGATATCTCGCTTTTCGCAATAAAATGTCTCGTCATGCGATTCTCACTCCAGATGATCGCGAAGCTTTAGTGAAGCAAGCGGTAAAAAATATTTCACAGCATCATAGTTTGCATCCTCTTTTTGACTATCCTGTGGAGCTTTTTTCAGAAGAAATTCGCTGGATGGCACACTATGGTATTACTACTTATGAAGAGTATCAAAACTTTGATGTACTTAGTGATGTAGAAATGCGTTTTAAGGGGAAAGAACGGGAGTTAGTCTTTGAAATCTACCAGACTTACCTAAACCTGCGTCAGCAAAGCGGTAAAAAGTATGACTGGGACGATATAGCAACTACTGTTTGTGAAGAATTCGGTGCTGATACATCAAAACGTTTATATAAGCACATCGTAATTGATGAGGGTCAGGACTTTTCGCCACAAATGATTCGCTCCCTTGCCTGGGCTATTCCTGCGGATGGTTCATTGACATTCTTTGGAGATGTTGCACAGCAAATATATGGACATCGTATATCTTGGCGAGATGCAGGACTTGATATCGAACAAGTTTGGGAATTTAAACAAAATTACCGGAACACCAAACAAATTGCCAAACTTGGACTTGCTATCTCAAAGATGCCTTATTTTAAAGGTGTCCCCGATTTAGTGGAACCAGTTTCACCACCTGCTGATGGTCTGTTACCAACAATCGTTGAATTTTCTTCTCCTGACCAGGAAATATTATTTGTCGTCCACCAAGCTATAACGCTAGCTAGGACGCAGAACGTGGCAATTCTTTTTCGCGATCGCCAAGATGAAAAACTTATCGGACAATATTTACCAAAAGGAACTATCCGTCTGCATCGAGAGATGACAACTTGGCAAGCCGGGGCTGGTATTAGATATGGAACTTATCATTCAGCAAAGGGTCTCGAATTCGACGCAGTTATCTTGCCATTTTGTAATAATAAGAAATTACCAGACCCCGAAGCAGTAGAAGCTTTCGGTGAAGCAGATGCAAGCGCCCAAGATGGAAGATTATTGTATGTTGGTGTCACACGTGCTAAAACACGGCTGATTATGACGTACTGCGGTGAAGTTACTAGTCTTTTACCAAGTGATACCAGCCTTTACGAGAGGGTGAAAAGATGATTGATTCGATTAAGCGTGAAGCTGAACGTCGCAGCATAACACGTCTTTGTCATTTTACCCCATCGCGCAACCTCGTTCATATTTTGACAGGTGAAACGGGAATACTGGCAACAAAACATTTACAAAAAAATGAGCGCAGTGTTTTTACACCAACTGACCTAAAGCGGCTTGATGGACATCAAGGATACATCTGTTGTTCAATTCAATACCCCAATGTCTGGTATTTCAATACAGCAAAATCCAAAGATATTTTATTTAGGGATTGGGTTGTGCTATTCATCAATCCGAAGTATCTCTGGTTGGCTGGTACTCGTTTCTGTCCAAGAAATGCTGCATCTGCTTTTGGTAGTACTATTGCCGAAGGTGAGGCAGCTTTTTTGTCAATGTTTGCTCAGTCTGTATCTGGTGCTGGAGGACGAACTTTTAGCCGTTGGACTAATCATTTAGCCTGCTGTCCCACAGACAACCAAGCAGAAGTTCTGATTCCAGACCAAATTGGAATATCTGACATTTTAGCGATTGCAGTACCAAGTGAAACGCAGGCAAAAAACGAAGCAGTACGCCTTGACATTCTGGGTATTTCTGAGGAGAAATACAAATTCGTAGTAGCACCAGATTTATTTGATAAGTACAATTTAAGCAACTTGATTCGCTCAGGTAAAAGACCAGATGAAACACCTTGGAAAGTCGGGGAGGAACTATGATTAGTAATGAACAGCACCTACATACAATCTCCCTTATGACAAAAGGACAAGGTGCATTTCTTGGCGCAGCTGTTGGTGATGCGTTGGGATGGTCTCAAGAACCAGAAGCTAAGAGAATTGATAAAAAGACTTCTTCTCCAGCAGAAGTTTTAGATAATGGATTCCAACAATGGGTGCGGAAGTCAGGGGGGCAATACTACCCTCATCACGAAGTTATTCTTGCTGGTGAATATAGTGACGATACGCAGCTAATTCTCTGTACTGCCAGAAGCTTACTTTATGGCGCACGCTGGTGGCACCATTTAACTAAGCGGGAATTACCAATTTGGACTTCTTACGAACGTGGTGGAGGAGGAGCAACAAAACGATCAGCGCAGCAATGGCTTGCAGGAATAGAGCCTTGGTCTTCTCCTGATAAGGAGAAAAAGCGATATTTTGGTGCTGGTGGAAATGGTGTGGCGATGCGAATATTGCCTCATTGTTTGTTAGGTGCGACAGAAACTAATTTTGAAAACATTGCGAAAAATATTGTTGCTAATGGTGTTACAACTCACGGACACCCCAGAGCTTTGGTGGGTGCGCTTGCTTACGGTTTTGCCATTTGGGTAGCATTACGAGAGACGAATACTTTGCAATACGGTGCAATTCTTGAAAAAGTTTTATCGGAACTTAATTCTTGGTCTGTTTTACCAGATTTAAATGATATTTGCCCGAATTGGAAAAATTCAGCTTTGCAAACAACTGATGGACAATATGACGATTCTTGGCAACACACTATTAAGGAGATGTTGCAACTTCTTGAGTTATGCCAAGAGGGAATGAAGCAAGGAGCGCTCTCGATTGAGCGAGAAGTTCTTACTAAACTTGGATGCTTTAATAAAAGTGTCAAAGGAGCAGGAACGGTAAGTGCTGCGGCTGCCATATTTCTGGCATCGCGTTTTGCCGCAAATCCGTTCTATGGTCTTTTAGAAGCAGGATTCGCT
Organism: Brasilonema bromeliae SPC951; assembly: GCF_012912135.1. Classification (GTDB taxonomy): domain Bacteria; phylum Cyanobacteriota; class Cyanobacteriia; order Cyanobacteriales; family Nostocaceae; genus Brasilonema; species Brasilonema bromeliae. The sequence continues at coordinate 32,339 of NZ_QMEB01000027.1, forward strand.
CACGGTGCTGACACTGATACGATTGCGTCAATGACTGGTGGAATTCTTGGTGCTATAGCGGGAATTGAATGGCTAGGAAATTACGCAGTAAAAGTTCAAGATGCAAACTATATCCGAGATATAGCAGAACATTTAGCCAGAAACCAAGGCGATTCACAAACTCAACAAGCAGATAATTTCACAATTAAGAAAACGCATCTAGATGCTTTCGTAAAACAAATCGAAGTGTCAAAACCTGCTGATAGTATATTGATTCCAGATGGAAGAAAAGCCCAAATATCAGCTTCTGTAAATCATCAGTCTATATCTAAATCAACTGTGGCGACATCGTGGAAGCTGACTACTGCTGAAGGTCAGTCTTTATATGTCAAAAAGCTTTCACGCCCTAAAAACAACACAGAAATTAACTCTGAGTTAAAATCTATTAGTGTCTCTGAACATAATTTTGAATTCCAACAAGTTAATATTCTCCATGTAGGAATTGAAATTCCAGTTAGCAATCTTGATAAATCTCGTTTTTTCTATGAGAAAGTTTTAGGAATTCAAGTAGAACAAGAATCAAAGTTGTTGGTAAGATGTGGGAGTATTGTATTAATTAATATAGAAGATTATAAAAAAAGGCACGGCTTTTATTCAGGGACTACTAAAGCACCTACTACTCACACGATTGACCTTGAAGTTGAATCACTCGATGAAGCTTATAATAATGTGAGCAAAGTAGAAGCAAAAATTGTAAAAGATATTTCAAAAAACCATGAAAGACGTTACTTTTATTGTCTTGATCCTGATGATAATCAGATTAGAATTTTTGAAGTAAAGTTTTAATCAAAAATTACGAACCTGTATGGCGCTTCATTTCGGCTTCGCCCCCTAGCAGAAATCTAAAGATATAGCGTTCGCGGAGCGGCTCCTCCGGAGCTTCGCCTAATAAATTTTTAGAACTTCAGGAAAAGCATATTGTCATTTTGTATAAAAAAGTAAACAGTAAAGATGTTTCAGTAAACAAGTGAGTGCTATCCATGCCGATTATTGAAAGTAAAGATGTCGTCAACGGGGAAGAAGTCGTTATCTATATTGAGGTAGATAATATTCCACCGAGTAGAAGCCCATACGAAAATGTACGGGGTGTTGACACAGCTAGAGTTGTGGCTGCGGCTCGTGATGTTTTTGGGGAAGCAATGCAGCTAACCCGTAGTTGTGCGAAGCGGGTTGTAGAAAGCGTCAAGCAAATGGAAAAGGAGACACGACCCAATGAATTAGAGGTCAAGCTTGCTATCAAACTGGATTCAGAGGTTGGTGCAGTTATAGCCAAAGTTAATACGGGGGCGCAAATAGAGGTGACAATGAAGTGGAAGTCAACAGGGGAGTCGTGAACGAAACAACGACGATTCAGATATTGCCTTACACGCTGATTGTCGGTCAGCAGCAGATCAAGCTGGCTTTGGAACTAGCGTATATTGCGCCAAGGATTGGAGGAGTGTTGCTCAGTGGACAACGGGGAACCGGGAAATCTACAGCTGTGCGTGCTTTTGCTCAGATGATGTATGAGCGCCTCCCGGTGACTCTACCTATTAATGCTACAGAAGACCGAGTGGTTGGGGGCTGGCGGATTGATGAATTGATGCAGAGCAAGGCTGTTCCCCAGAAAGGATTGCTGGAAGAAGCAAATGGTGGCTTACTTTATATCGATGAAGTCAATCTGCTGGATGACCACATCGTGAATATTATTCTTGATGTCACCTCGACAGGAGTGCTGGTGGTGCAGCGGGAAGGGCAAAGTTTTCAAAAACCTGTTTCTTATACCCTGGTTGGTACTATGAACCCGGAAGAAGGAGGACTGCGACCACAGTTACTGGATCGGTTTGGCTTGATGGTGAGTGTGGAAGCAGAACAAAATGAAGCTGAACGCACGATGATTTTACAAACTGTTTTAGAGTTTGATGAAGCGCTCTCCCAGTTAAAAGTGGGAGAAACGTCAGCTTATATCAATGAAGCGCTGCAAAAAGATAAGAAACGCAAAGCGTTACTTGAGAAAGCACGCCAGAATTTTTATAACGTTAAAGTGCCTGTGAGCGTTGCTAGAAACTGCGTTAAGTTAGCAATAAAGTTCAATGCTGAAGGTAACCGAGGTGACTATATCATTGCTTTAGCAGCGCGTGCCTATGCTGCGCTTGTTGATGCCAAACAAGTCACAAACGACCATGTCGCAGAGGTCGCTCGATTGGCACTTCAGCATCGTCGCCCTGAAGTCCTCCAGAGCAACCAAATGCCGTGGAGTGATGAAGATGATGAGCAAGTGATGAAGATGATGAACGGTGAGTGATTCGGCAAAATTATCGCAACTGAGTTTGAATGATCTGGTGATGCGATCGCTCGCCTGTGCTGCCATCAGCCCAGGTCTTCGTAGTATTTTGATGTTCGATACGACACCTAATGCTTTGCGGTTGGCAGCTCAAACCACAGCCCAGATGCTGGAAGTGGTGACTGGACATGGAGTCACTCTGGTAACATTGGGAACCTATGAAGCAGAAGACGATTTGTGGGGTAGTTGGGGGTTAGCGGGTGATAACGAGCAACAATTGTTGCAATGGAAACCAGGTTTGCTGTCTCAACATTCCTGTGACATTCCATACGAATCTATAAATAAATTCCAACAGCGGATAGTCGTCATTCCAGACTTAACTAAGCTGAGTTTGGCAGCAGCACGAGCTTGTGTGGTACTGATGGGGTCTGATGTAGCACATTTGGAGCGTCACGGGCAGCAGGTGCATTGGCAACCCAATATTTGCTGGATGGCAGGCTGTGCTAGTGGTGAAGTGGGAATGGTTTCTCCTCACCTGCTCGATCGCTTTGCCCTGCGCTTGAGTGGACAGGTGGCAAAAACAGTAGACAGAGCAGAATCTATTCTGGAGTTGCTTGACGAGCGGAGGTTAGGCAAGGAAAAGCCGAAACCTTTGTCAACTGAAATTCGCGAGCAACTTCTCAAAGCTCTGCAAGTCCATCCCAAAATGACAGCCAAAGCTTTAGCCAGAATTTTTGATTATACATTAGAAGTGGAAGTTTATAGTCCCCGTCGAGAGATTGCTTTAGCGCGACTGTCTCTAGCAAATGCACGGCTAGTGGGTGCAAAGCAGATGACAACGGAGCAGGTTGATACTGCGGCTGGGATGATTGGCTTGACAATCGGTATCAAGCAGAAAGCAAAACGCTCAACTCAGTCCTCAGAACCACAGCCTGAACTCACTAAACTTACAGAGTCAACATCGGTCTCTACACCCTCATCAGAACAGCTAGAGTTATCCCCAGAGCAAGAACCTGTCTATGAGTCGGATGAACCAGAAGAACTACCCGCTACACCATTAACATTTAATGCGATTCCTGTCAATCCTTACCCAGAGGATGAAGCACCTATTGAGCGGGAAGCGGCTTCGCTGCGATTACCACCTCGTCGATTTCGAGCATCGGCTGCTGCTCGTGGGGTGATTATTGGTGTGGAGAAAGCCACAAATATGCGGGATTTAGCTTTGGTGAGGACGTTACTAGAAGCAGCAAAGTTCCAGCCAATTCGTCAACAAGGAAAAACTCATAGTCAACGGCGCTTGGTGTTGTCGCTGACGGACTTGCATAGTTATCGCAGAGCACCTGTAGCCGAGCAAATGCTGATGCTGGTACTTGATCACACTTGTTTATTGGATTGCAACTGGCAAGAGGAGTTATTACCTTACCTGAACTGGGCGTATGTGGAACGAGCAAGTGTTTGCTTAATTCAGGTAGGAGCAGCACAAGCAAGCCACGAGTTGCGAGCTTATCAGGTGATGGCGCAAAACATTCTAGTACCTAGCATCAGTGCAGGAATTGAGGCAGAATCAGGCAAAGCGACTCCTTTGGCTCATGGTTTGGATTTGGCATTGCAGACTTTACGCCATGCTTTGCAACACGGACGCAGTAGAGTTCAGCGGGCGGTACTGGTTGTTATTAGTGATGGGCGGGGCAATGTGCCTTTAGAAGCCAGTCGCTTCGGTAGGATAACACCACCTGTGGGATGTAAGGGAGTTGACGATGCTTTGCAAGTAGCAGAACGTATCCGTGGATTGGATGGAGTGAAGGCGGTTTTGTTGAATCCGCAGCCAAAGCAATATGCTGATTTACCATTGGAACTGGCTAAGACATTGGGTGCAACTGTGGTTGCTATTGGGCGTCTAGAGCAAGTGGAGGTGGAATGATGGCTGCTAAATCAAAACTTTCACTGACTCAACGTGCAATAACCTCGCCGACAGGTTTGAGTCGAACCAAACAGCTACCCTTTGAGGCAAAAGAAACTACAACAGCAACACTTGCTGTATCGGATTTACCAGAAAATATAGAAGCTGCGTGCGATTCGTTGTGAGTGAATCCCGGTAATCAGTCCGCAAATAACCTCACCAA
>NZ_QMEB01000028.1:0-16260 GCF_012912135.1 Brasilonema bromeliae SPC951
GAGGGGAGTGAGGTCAGTCTTCCACTCAACGTAATACTCATGGTTTGCACCCACTGCACCAGCTACCGCCCGTCCTCTAGAAGCGGCTATCATTAACAGGTTGTAATGAAAGAGTTTTTCTGCGCCTTCTGGTTGAGTGCTATTACGTTGGTTGGAATATTGCAACAAGTCGTTAATTGCTGCAGTGATGGGATTATCTAAGTTGGGACTTTTGCACTCAACGACGACAAGCGGGATACCGTTGACGAACAGCACAACATCAGGAACGATAAAACCTTTATCTGCTGTTATCCAAAGCGGATCTACTCGATATTGATTGATTGCCAAAAAATCGTTATTTTCAGGATGCTCAAAATCAATATAGTGGACGATGTGCTGTTTACCGTCTTTTCCTAAAACAGTAGTACCAGAAAGCAGTAATTCTGTAGCAGCTTTATTTGCTTCCATGAGTCTTGATGCTGCTAAACGCTCAAGTTGACTCACCACTGCGTTGACTTGGATATCATCGAGCCAAGAATTACCATTGTCATCTAAGTTGATGCGTTTGATGAGCGTTTTCAAGCGTTGGATGAGCAGAACTTGCTTGAAGTTTTCGCGTTCGGTGATTTGGGAGTTGAATTTATCGCCTTCGATATGCTGCCAACCCATGCTAATAAGTTGGTCAATGGTAGGTTTTTCTACATGGATATATTCTGGCGTTGATTGTGGCATGGTGGCGATTTTTACATGCAGCGATATATCTATCATGCACCAGGCTCAACTGTTTCTTGAAGAGGAAGCAGCCAGATTGGTAGAAATTACTAATTCTTGCCAATATACATATATATAGCAATCTTATTTGAGTTGTAAAAATTATCGAACCGCCAAGACACCAAGGACGCCAAGAAAAAAGAGAAGAGAGAATTTCACAAATCATTCAGGATTGCTATAGATGATAAGAGAATTTAGAGATGAGCAAGTTGTTTGAGATTTTACAAAAAATTAAAGCTAAACCAGGCATGTATATCGGGCGTGCTTCTGTCAGTGACCTTTTTCATTTTTTAGTTGGTTTCAAAACTGCTTTAAGAGAACTAGGAGTTGAAGCAACTGAAGAGGAAATAAATTTTTATCGAGAATTTCAGCCTTGGGTGCAAAAAAAATATCACGTTTCAACCTCTAATTCTTGGGCAAAGATAATTATGCTTCATTGTACGAATGAGCAAGAGGGTTTTTCTGTTTTCTATAAGTTGTTAGATGAGTTTCAAAATCGAGAGAAAAATTTAGGCGATGATAGCTTTGGGGAAAGCAAAACAAAACAGGGTGCAAAAATGCAGCAATAAGTGGTGAAAGGTAGTTAGTGAAGATTAGCAGTTAACGCGTACTTTTCCAGTTAACAAGTCGTGCATCAGTCCTTGTTTTTGGAGTTTGAGCTTTTTAAGGTAGGCTTCTTCTTTCAGGATGCATAACTCTTTGACATCAAGCACTCGTAAAATTTCTCTTTGTTCTATTTCAGGTGGAACAGGTATTAAAAGTTTTAGGAGTGTACTTCCTCGAAGATTTTTCTGAACACCACCTTCTGCCTCACGAAGAACTCGCTCTCTACCAATATCCCAATTAAAATACCTTCTAACAAACTCTGCTAACAATCCATTTTTCAAACGAAATCTAATTAAGAATGCTCCAGGTAACACAGGAATATCAAAGCCAAGAAAAACAGATGTAATACCACAAGTACCACTGCGAGAAACTAAAAGGTCGCCGACTTCAAGAAAGTGTAAGCTATAGTTATCCAGGGAAAGTTTAGCTAGGGGCATAGTGGATAAATTAAGATTTCCTTCGTCATCCATGTCTGTTGTTCGCAGTGTGGCGATATTCCCTTTCTCATCATAGGCATTTGCTGAAAATCTCGGACCAAATGCACTAGATAGAGTGAAGTTTTGCAGTGGATGTACCTCCCATTCTTTCGGAATTCTCCCCAGCGCCGAATCTTTAAACTCTTCAGGATGCGCCTCTGGATCTCTCAACTGTCCATTCTCATCTAACCCGCGTGTGAGCAAGTCGTGCAGCAAGCCAGCTTTGATTTGTTTAAGTTTTGTAATGAGGGAGGAGGTGTGGGCGATCGCATCATCCACCGTGTCCAAAATTTCAGCAATTTTGCTTTGTTCTTGACGGCTGGGCTTGGGAACAACATTCGTTGTAATTCGATCTGGTGAAGTATGTCGTACCGTAGTACCCGTTGCATTGCTGATGATGTTTCGTCGCACCCGGTGGCTATTCATCACAAGCATTAGAAAGCGTTTATCCCATGTATCAGGTAACTTTGGAATAATTTTCCCAATCCGTTGGTTATGTAAGACTTTAAAAGGTAGTTCAAGCTGAACAACTCGCCCCAAAATCAGCGTTCTGGGTGAAAGGTCTGTCATAACGATGAGTAAATCACCATTATTTAATACAGTGTTATTGGGAATTGTACCTTGATAATACTTGGTGTTGTTCTCATCAAAGTAAAGACCACCCTCTCTGTGAAAATTACCTGGAACTAAAAGTACTTCTCCTGGAGGTCTGTCAGAAAAATATTTACCCTCAAAAGCATAGCCGTGAAGCAAATTAATCTCGTCTTTTAGAGTTACAGTTTCCCAATCCTTCGGAATCTTCCCCAGAGACGAATCCTTAAACTCCTCAACTTTCACCAAAACCTCACGCATACCCCAACCTCTGCAAAAACTACCTCAAATCTGAACACCCTGAGATAAAACACCCAAAATATTATTTATTTCCTTAATATAATAATTATTCAAATCAATAAACACATCAGAACCTTGTAACTTCAAAAACTTCCAAATATCCCCCGTTGTCACTGCACCATAAATAGTTTTAATATCATTTCCTTCTTCTTGGTTAAACAATTGTGCTGCCAACATCGCCGCCGCACATTGACCTAATCCGCCTTTAATATTTTCATTTTTAGCTTCTACAATAATCACCACAGGTGCATTAATTGTTAATTGCTCTTTAGAACGACTGATGATAAAATCACAATAACCATTCAATCCTTTCTCAGCATCAACATTAAAATCTGTTCCAGAAAATAAACTAATCTGATAATTAGCCTGACGTCTTACTTCTAATAAGATTGGCGTAATAATCATTTCGGAACGTGCTTTTTCGGTATTAATTGCTAAAGCCAGTTCTGCAGTCTCTTCTAAATTCGTTATTAGCTTATCACTGACTTGTACAGGTTCTACGTTGGCGAATAAATCAATTTCTTCATCAATACGAATGTTGAAACTCTTTTTAAACTTACTTAATGTAAAGTCGCTATAAGCCATTATTAACACCTCAACTTATATAGCAATCCTAAATCATGAGCCGCTGCGGGCACACTACGCGTTCGCATGATTGCGTGCGCTTTGCGCTTACGTAAAATTCTCTCTTCTCTGTTCTCTCTTTTCTTGGCGCTCTTGGCGTCTTGGCGGTACCCTGCGGGAAGCCGCTGCGCGTCTACGTTTAATAAATATAAAGGCACTTTACGCTATAATACAGAATTAGTATAAGATAGTTTAAGCATACCCCAACCCCTGTAAAAACTCATTCAACCGCTTCGCCGCCGCATCCCTTTCCGTCTCAATATCCTGCAACGTCACGCGATACTTATCCCACCAATTCTCTACCGCCGCAATCACCTGCTGACGGTGCGCGGTGACATATCTCTCCAATTCAACAATTAAGCCATCCTTAAAAATTCCTAACACCAAACCCTGACATTCTTCATTTATCAACACTGCACGCGCAACATCCAAACGCTTTACCAATTCCTTTTTTAGCGTCTTCAATTTTGCCTTAGCTTCCTTCAGTTGCTTGGTAATTTCCTTTAATGGTTCTAGTTGTGTTTCAATCTCAGCAATTTCTACTTCAGTCTGCTTAATCAATTTCTCAATCTCAGCAATTTTATCTGCATTCAATAAAGGCGACTTCTTTAAAATCTTGAGTTCCTTCTTCGGTTCCTTAATCAAATTTTTCAGATGCTTAAGCTTTGTGTCTAACTCCTTGACAAGATTAACCGCTTCTGCTTCTTCCTCACCTTCTTCCCCAGCTTCAGCCTCCGCTTCTTCTGGGCGTTCAAAGGTTTCTTTCTGCTGTTCTAATTCGGCAATACTCGCCTCAACTGTGGCAATTTCCGCCAAATAATCCGGCATCAACCGCACGACTAATTTATGATTTAAAGGGTCAAATAAAGGCTTACTTTTCTTCTCTTCATCATCTTGTTCCAAAGCATCTTTAATCGTATCCACCCAACTATCAACTAAACCGCTAAAATCTGACTCAGATAAAGTTCGCAATTCATACTTCACCTCATCCCACCAACTCGCAACGACTCCCGCCACCTTAAAACGATCAAGTAAACCCACAGGTGCCAGACTATCAACAAAAGAACTCAAAAACTCAGCGCGGAGTTCCATCACTTTTTTTGTTTTCGGCAACTCACCCAAAGAAGGTGAGTGCATCTGCCACCAAGCAGCAAACACACTCATTAACTTGCCTTCTTGCTGCTGAATGCCTGCATCTGATTCTATAAAAGTTTTTATCTGTCCTCTTTCGGTAATTGTGGGAATAAAATCTAAATAATCCACTAATTGCGCTCCACTAAAATCTTACTTGAATCAAACCCATGTGCTGCCAATAATTTGCGCTTCGCCTCTACCTCAGCTTTGGGAATTCCTCCTAATAAATGCGCTTTGACATCATGAGGTTCTGGTGGTGGGGCATTATCAGCATAGCGGCGGATATTGCAGTTGTAATCATTTGCTGCTAATTCTTCCTCATCCACGACTGCGGAATAACCAGGCAAAGACACAAAATTTTCAGACACCCAAGTCATCTTTTCAATATGCTCCGGTCGCAAATAATTCTGAGCACGACCAGTATAATACTCACCATCAGCATTAATAAACAAAACCTTTCCCTGACGTTCAGCAGGTTTTGCGTTTTTGGGACGCATCACCAAAATACAAGCAGGGATACCCGTTCCATAAAACAAATTGGGCGGTAAACCAATCACTGCTTCTAAATTGTCATTTTTAATAAAACTTTCTCTAATTTTCTTTTCTTCGCCACCACGAAACAGCACTCCATGCGGCATAACTGTCGCCATGACTCCATTATTTTTGAGAACAGATAACATATGCTGGGCAAACATCAAATCAGCTTTTTTACCTGTTTCCGGACAAAATCCATATGTAAACCGTTGAGAAAATTTTATATCTTTACGGCTATAGTTTTGAGAGAAAGGCGGATTGCTAATTATCCGGTCAAAACGCATCAGTTCGCCGTCGTTGATATGTAAGGGATTAAGTAAAGTATCTTCATTTTGAATATCTGCATCCCTAATGCCGTGCAGCAGCATATTAATCTTACAAATTGCCCACACGCCGCCGTTATTATCCTGACCACACAGATGTAAATTATTGGCATTATCACCACATTCTTCCACATATTGCTTCGCCTGAATAAGCATTCCCCCAGAACCACAACAAGGATCATAAACAGACATTCCCGCTTGTGGTTTCAACAGGCGCACCATCAACTGCACAACTTCACGCGGCGTATAAAATTCGCCTCCTTTTTTCCCAGCAGAATCAGCGAATTCCTTAATCAAATATTCATAAGCTGCACCCAACAAATCAGGAAAGACAAAATCTTCACTTCGCAGACGATACTTATTAAAGTGTTGAATCAGTTCACGCAATTTAGCATCAGGAATACGGCTTTTTCCCACCTGACGGTTAAAATCAATATGACCAAGTACACCCGCCAGCGCTTGATTGTTTTCCTCCAGTGCTGCTAAAGCTTTATTGAGTCCATCAGCGACATTTTTATGTAGTTCATCACGGATATAAATCCACCGTGCCTTCTCTGACACAAAAAAAGTTTCTCTGTAACTCATGGGGTTTTCTGCTCTCATTTTCGCTTCTTCAAAAGAGCGTCCCCTTTGCAAATTCTGCTGTAAAATCTGTTCATACTGCTGTTCAAATACATCCGAAGCACGCTTGAGGAAAAGCATCCCAAAGATGTACTCTTTAACAGAAGAACTCAGGAGTCAGGAGCCAGAAGTCAGAATGAATTCTGTGCGACTGGCGGATGAGTATGGGGTCTAAATTCCCACTGTCTACACGGTGTCTACAATCGGTTGGGGTCTAAATCCCCATCTGATTGATTCTGACTTCTGAATTCTGACTTCTGAATTCTTTTTTTAAACTCAGAAGCATCCATCTTGCCCCGCAAAATGTCAGCAGCAGAAAATAAATGGCGTTCTAATTGTGGTAGGGTGAGTTTACCCATAATTGATGCTTTTTGCTCTTATTCAATGTTTTGTCAGTATATCTCTAGCCGCGTTCTCCATGCGTGCTGTAACGGTACACCACAGAACATTGCCCTAAATAGCCACTCTTGCTTACCAAAGCTTGGCAAACAATACAATTGCTTCTGAAGGAGTTGGTTTTCTCGAAAGCCCGTGACGAGGATTGAACTCGTGACCTCACCCTTACCAAGGGTGTGCTCTACCACTGAGCCACACGGGCAAATGAATCTTAAAATTGTGAGTGCTAAATGCTGAGTAAATATTTCGTTTTCTGATTTACTCAACGCTCAGCACTCACAACTGAGATTTGAGATGGGCCGAGCTAGATTCGAACTAGCGTAGGCGTTAGCCAGCGGATTTACAGTCCGCCTCCTTTAGCCACTCGGACATCGACCCATGTTGTCCACGACTTCTAATATTATCACAATAGTTTGAAATTGCAAGGTCTTTTTGAAAAAAAATCATAGGGCACAGGTGACAGGTCATTACGCCATCCCATACCCCACAACCTGTACGCTAGCTTACGAGTTCACCTGTTTGTTGCAGTGAGTGCAAGCGGCGGTAAATTCCTTTGTGGCGCAAGAGTTCATCGTGGCTACCGATTTCTACAATCTTGCCCTTATCCAGAACCACAATTTTATCTGCTTCCCGTACTGTACTCAGACGGTGGGCAATGATGATTGTAGTACGGGTTCCCAGAATTGAGCGCATTGCTAGCTGAATAGAACGCTCTGACTCGTAGTCTAAGCTGGAAGTCGCTTCGTCAAAAATCAGCACGTCTGGTTCCACAACCAATGCCCTAGCAATTCCTAAGCGTTGTCTTTGTCCACCAGACAACCTTACGCCCCTCTCACCGACTACTGTGTAATAGCCTTGAGGTAGCTGCTGTATGACTTCATCTAGTCTGGAGATTCTACAGGCTTCTTGAACCTGCTCAAAAGTGGCATCAGGCTTCCCGTATTTAAGGTTATCTAGCAAGGTTCCGTTGAAAACATCAACTTCTTGGTGAACTATAGCTAATCTTCGTCTATAGTTTCCAACATCCAGACTGCGAATATCTTGACCGTCAATTAGAATTTGACCTTGTTGAGGTTCAAAGTACTGCAAAAGCAGCTTGACTAAAGTAGACTTACCAGAACCAGAACGACCCACTAATGCTACTGTTTGATATGGCTCTATCAAGAGATTGATATCTTCCAAAACTGGACGTTCGGATTGATATCCAAAACTGACGTGTGAAAACTCGACTTTCCCTGTAAATTGGTAAGGATTATTTGCAATGTTTCGCTCTTCTAAAAGTCCAACTCCATCGACTCTGATTGGGACTTTGAGGAACTCGTGAAACCGCACCATTGAAGGATAGCGACGGGCAAAAACCTCCGCTAGGACGCTGATAGGTTCCAACTCGGCATAAGCCATACTGGAAAGAGTTAAAGTCATGACAAAGTGACCTAAGGAAATTTGACCTTTTACTGTCTCCAGCAACGTCAAACCTAGCACTGTAAAAACACAAAACTGAATCATAGTTTTTTGCCAGGTATTGAGCTTGACATAACCTTTGTGGATACGAGTTTCAGTCACCCTCAGTTCACGAATCAAGCGTCGTTTTTGCCGTTGTAGTTCTTTTGCTTCAGCAGCAAATGCTTTAACTGTTTTGATATTGGAGATGATTTCGGAAGTCCGACTTTCGGTATCTTCCATGTATTTATCCAGGCGGTTTTCGCGCCAAATCAATTGCTGCAATTTTCTTAAGGTAAAGCTTAGGATAATGACAAAGGAAATGAGATAGAGAACCGCAACTCGCCAGTCAACAAACCAGATGAACACAAAAATTCCCAATACGCGGAACAGTTTGGGAATCAACTGTCCAGAAATCTCAGGATAGCTCCAGGTGTGGTTGGTGACACCTCTTGCGACTCGTCCGGCAATGCGTCCGGGGTTGTTTTCATCATAAAATTCCAGTGGTAGAGTGAGAATTTTCTCAATCGCTTTTTGGTTTTGGTCGCGACGTGCTTTTAAAGTTATATCCCAGTGAAACCAAGTCGTTAGCCAAGGCTGAGTTGGTGCTTTCAACACGGTGACAATAAAAATGAAACTCAGCAATACACCCAACTCCAGAGGTTTATTGACTGGGTTATTGGTTAGGTTTGAGATTGTGGCGATCGCTCCTTGAAGTGGTTTGTCTAATGGTTGATTAGACAAAACGTTTAAAATTTGCCCAATCCCATAAGGGACAACCAAATCAATAATCTCGTAAACGCTGCTTGCTGCGATACTGAAAATACTTAGCGACCAGTAGGGACGGAAATAGTTCAGAATATCTCGAAAATTTGCCATGATGCACACTGCCCTTGGAGCGCTAGCCTATAACTCCTGGAAAATAATACTACATTTATACTACACAGCAGTCAATAGTTAAGAATGGTAAATCATCCTTTAGAAGGAGTTGAGTTGCAAGGAGTTATACCATTTCACGATCTGGCCTGATACAAATGATTCATCTCTAATTCTTTCCTCCTGCTCCCTGTTTCCTGTTCCCTGTTCCCTATTCCCTGTTCCCTATTCCCTGTTCCCTATTCCCTGTTCCCTATTCCCTATTCCCTGTTCCCTGTTCCCTGTTCCCTGTTCCCTATTCCCTATTCCCTATTCCCTCTATTTCTTCATCGGTGACTATTGGGCAAAAAATTCCAAGCGATAGCGATAGAGTGCAATTGGTCGAGAAAGAGCGGCAAAGTAATTTGGATCTTGAGGCGACAAATAAACAGCTGTGATTTGATCTGCCTCTATGGCAGGATTTGATTGATCAAGTTTTCGATATGCAGTGGTAGATTCTACAGTGTTGAAATAAGGACGCCCACCGCCTTTAAAGAGTTGTTGAAACACTTCTGTTGTCAGAAATTTGCCATCTGGTGTTGTTTCTGTCGCACGTGCTGTAACAATAGAAACAAGTTGACGCTCACCACGTAAAAATGTAATCTGACGATTGGGAGAATTTGGATCGACTTTGACTGATAACACCGTGTCGCCTAAATACGACCGTGCTAAATTCAAACCATTAAAAGCTCTATCCGCCACGACTGCTGATTTGCTACTTGTTCGAGGGATGATTTTCAATCCAGAATGAGGCGTTGTTTCCCGAACAAATCGCACGTCAAAACTGACAGGTTGATTGAGATATTGACGATTACCCTCAAATCCTGGTGTGACGATATCAGGAGCTAAGGGTGCAACCAAATCTATCAGCGTACTTTTCACCTGCCAAGAACCCATCATCCAGTTAGGATAAACCAAATCTCCTACTGCAGGTCGCACGGAAGTTAATTTTTCCCATTCAGGAAAATGTGCCAAACGTTCAGATAACTCTCCTGCTTGAGCCTCAGCATGAAATAGCAGGAATACAAAAATCAAACAAAAACTCCAAAATCTATTCATAGCATACATTTTCACAATATTTTGCAGATATAGAAATTTTCAATTGAGTCATAACTCATTCAATCAAAAATTGTCTTGCTATTCTTTCATTAAATTTAACTTAGATATCGAGCAATTAAATATTTAGCCCAATTTTTTTGTTATTATAAAATTTATATAACAATTCTATTTGACTTGTCAGACTGTTCATTATGGTCGTCATTTGTCAGTAGTCATTTTTGACTGCAATCGACTCTTGAAACTCCATCCTTTTACAGGTAGAACTATCCTAAGTTCTTTCATCAAAGCAAGTATAAAACATAGTTGCTAAAAAAGATATCAGGGCGCGAGTTTGTATGAGTTGACTCTTTTATAGTTCTTGCACGGATGAGTATATCTAGTTCTTTTACAGATTTTTCCTTGGCTGAATTGTTTCAACTGATTGATCAAGGGCGAAAATCTGGTTGTTTAACGGTTTGTACTTTACCAGACCTTCATACCCCGGGTTCTAAATCCCATTACTACTACATTTGGTTTCGGCTAGGCTGTGTTGTTGCTGCAGCTAATCGCTTAAACGGTCAGAGTTTAACTCACAATATGACACAACGGGGCTGGGTAAACCAGCAAACCATTGAACAAGTTTGGACCCAAACACCAGCAGCACTACCGCTTGGATTATTATTAAAAACTCAAGGAGTATTAAGTACTGAACAGCTAAATTTATTATTCGCCAGCCAATTACACCAGGTTCGAGAGCTTTTTGAAATCCAAAAGGGAGTTTTTAAACTAGATACTAAGGCTGATTTGCCTTTGCAGGAGATGACAGGACTCAGCTTGAGAACACTAGAAGTGGCTCTGATGGCTGTCAGAGGGTTAAAAAACTGGAACATGCTCGCTGAGGTACTCCCGGATGTGAGTTCTGGAATTAGGAGTAAAACTAATGACAAACCCCAGATCCACTTGAATACATTAGAGTGGCAAGTGTGGGAATTGGCTGATGGTAGTGTTTCTTTAAGTGCGATCACATATAAACTCAACCAATCAATAACCATAGTTCAGCAAGCTGCTTTCCGGCTAATGCTTGTGGGTTTGGTAGAAGAAGTTTCGTTGGCAGAGTCTACGCTGAGTCTGGAAAATTATCCCATGAATTCTAACTCAGACAATTCCTTTACTTCTGGATTCAAAAAATCCAAACCCTTACAAACGCGTAATGTAAGTGCCTCGTTTTTACAAAATCTGGTTGGTTTTTTAAAAAGCTAAATTTCACAAGCTGCTTTGACACTTGTTTGAAGAGCGATAGCTAGCCCCTAAGGGGGCGCTGCGCAAACGCTGCTGCGATCCTTTGCAGATCGCTCTACGCCATTTTGGATTCAATGGCTGAAAACTTTATTTTGCTTGAAAGCTATCCCTAATTGGCAGGAACAGCTTAGAGATTTTGTAGATGAGTTAATATCTCATCAAAATGATAAGCAATGATGAGAGGTGATGAGGAATTAAGCGACAGCTTCTAGCCCCATTCATCATCAGCTAACTTGCTGAATTTACACTTTCTGCCGCTTCCAACTGTAAATTCTGCCCTAATTTTGGTTCAGTACCTGCAAGTATACGCCCAATATTGCTACTGTGTCGCCAAATGACATACAAACCAGCAACAGCACCAAAGAGGATGTAAGCTAAAGGTTGATGCAGAAGTATCATAAAAACAGAAACGCCAACAGCTCCAGCAATCGAACTCAAAGAGACGATCCGCGATATCGCCACGACAATAGCAAATACGCCAAACGTCGCTAAACCAACCTGCCAATTCATCGCCAGTAAAATACCTAAACCAGTAGCAACAGATTTACCACCAGCAAAACCCAGAAAAATCGATTTACTATGTCCAAGAATGGCAGCCAAGCCAGATAAAATCACCATCCAAGGTTCCCACAATTGCGGATTAACTTCTGGAGGAATAAGATTTTGACTGGGGGCAAAGTTGAACAACCAGTAAACTAGGGCGATCGCCAACACTCCCTTCAAGCAATCTATCACTAAAACAAAAGCCCCTGGTCCTTTTCCCAGAGTTCTCAGCACATTAGTCGCCCCGGTTGAACCGGAACCAACTTCCCTCAGATCAATACCTTTCAATCGCTTAGCTACTGTGTATCCAGTGGGTGTAGAACCCACTAAATAAGCTAACACCAAAACTGCTCCGCACAAACTTAACCAAATAGCCATAAACAATTCAAAATTCGCTCATTCAAAATTCGCTCATTCAAAAAAGTCAAGAGTCATTCTTCTTGACTTTTGACTAAGTTAATAGTCATCATCATAATTTCTCATCATTTTGGGGTCAGGAGCAAAGGCTAACCACAAAGGAAACTGCAAGAGTGCCAAACTAATTTGCTCTTCAGAATCATCAATCAAAATCAAAGGTAATTGATCGGCTTTTACGAGTCGGTCTGCTTTTTGTGCTAACGCTTCTGCAGTCTCAAATAATACCATGCCTCTGTCTGGTCCAAAATCTGGACGACCTATTCCTAAGCAGTCCTGTAAACCTCGTCGCCATTCACCCAAACGTTCTGGTGTATTTGCTAATACTAGAGTGCGGAGGCGATCGCCATACAATTGGTGTAATATCGAAATGACTGCTGAGGCAATAAGAATATTCTGCAACCGACTGCCCGTCGTCCGCAAAGCACCTCGTCCTCCTTGGCTAAAAAACCAATTAGAAACTCGTTCTGCATGCACTGGTTCAAAGGTGCGGCGCAGTTGCCAAGGTGGACCATAATAATCTGGTTTCGTGCGATACTGGTCAATCAAACGGCGGACTTGTTTTGTTGTATCTTGAAACTGCTGTTGAGCAAATTGTGGTGTTGCGCTTTGCGCTTGGGCTTCCTTAACCTCTTTAACCTCTGGCTTTTCTGGTTCTGGTTTCGGTTTTGGCACGAGTTGCAACTGTTCTGCTGCTGCTGCCAAATCTTGTAAACTCCCTGTGAGATAGTCTTTAAAACCTTGTACCCGAATCGCTAAGTCTTGAGAAGTACCTGCAAAAGTGGTTCGCATCTCATTGCGAATGCGTTCTTGACGGCGTTCCAACTGTTCTACAGTAATTTGCAGCGCTGCTTTACGTTGTTCTAGCCCAGAAAGCGCCTCTTGCACCAATTGTGTCATCGTCATTTGAGTTTCGCCCAACTGGCTGTAAAGAGTTTTGTAAGAGGCTTGCAAATTTGCTATTTCTTCTTTCAGCGCTTCTTTTTGGCTTTGCAACAGTGTAACTTGTTGTGCGAGTTCCTCTTGTTGACGATAATTTTGTGATTTTGATTCTACATCTGATCCCAGCGCGGTAATTTCGTCTTCTAAAAGCGTCACAACCTCGACAGTTGACTCTGGTGTTAACTCATCTATAAGATTTAGTTCTTCTGCGTCTGAATCAGACACAGCAGAACTCGACTGCTCATTTTGTGTGTCAACTTTGGAGTTTTGCGCTGCTATTTCCACCACTGACTCAACTTTAGAGTTTTCTGGTTGTTTTACTTTGAGTTGTTCTTTGTGGTTCAACGACTCATCAGTTGGTTGTGGTGTTTGAAATTCCTCTGGGTTCATAAACAACAGTGTCATTCCTATGACGCGAATAAATAGCTTTCAGCAATATATAATTTACTTGCTATCAAAGTCTTAAGTCCAAAATAGTCCTAAGCAATGAGTCCTCAGTTTTGAGTCATTTGCACTCAGCACTTGGAACTAAATGCGCGGACAGCGTTGTTCTAAGCAAGTTTTGAGAGTCTTAGGATCAAATAAAATCGGCAGAAAGTGAATACTTTTAATTTCTTTAAAGTAAAACAGAATAGGAACCGGATTCCAGAATATGCGCCAGTTTTGCCATTCCCGGTAGGGAAAGCGTCGAATTAATTTTTCACCTCTGTAAATATCCAAATCGGTAGGAGTAAATAACAAACGCAGTGTGACAGCTTGAAACATGAGAAACAAGCCAAAAAGACCCATCAAGCCTCCCACACTCGGTTGCACAATCAGCATTGGGACTGCTGCAACCACCAACACCAAGGGTATAGTGTAACTAGGCTTGAGCTCGACAGTGGTAGATGCCGGGTTAGACGTATATGAAGTCGTCACAGTCAAAACTCCTGCTTGGTGTGAGTAAACATTATTTCTATTCTAGGAGCTAGTGTATAGACTAAGGACTAAGAACTGTCACTTCAATTCAGTCATCAGTCATCAGTGAACAAAAAACTGATACAGGGAACAGGGAACGCTTAACAGGGAACAGGGAACTGTTAATCGTCTATAACCCTTGCAATGATGAACTTCCAGTCCCTTGGAACATAACCCAAGAAAGAAAGAAATTGCTTATAAATATAATCAATAAGGCCGTGACAACAGCAGTTGTGGTAGATTGTCCGACTCCTTTTGCTCCTCCCGTTGTCGTTAAACCCCAACTGCACCCAATAATGGCTATTAAAATTCCAAAGCAACACGCCTTAATCATGGCGCTCGCAATGTCCCAAATGCCAAGAAAGTTGCGGGCTGAGTCTAGAAAGACATTCTCCGACAGATTATATATGTTTATTGCAATAATTAATCCCCCGAACATACCTGTTACCAGAGATAAGAGCGTTAAAATTGGTAACATTAAGCAGCACGCGAGTACGCGAGGGATAACCAGGTAATCAATTGGATCGGTTTTTAACATCAAAAGGGCATCAATTTGTTCAGTAACTCGCATTGTGCCGATTTCTGCTGCAAATGCCGAACCAACTCGTCCTGCTAAAATGACAGCTGTCAAAACAGGCGAGAGTTCGCGTGTTAGCGCTACCGCCAGCACTCCGCCAACGGTGCTTCCCGCGCCAAAGTTAATAAACTCCCGCGCCACCTGAATTGTAAATACTGCGCCAACAAAAACAGCCGTTACTAGGGCAATAAACAGCGAATCTGGACCAACTGCTGCCATTTGCTCTAAAGTATTGCGCCGATGGATTCTCCCCCTTAGCAGGTGAACTAAGACTTGTCCACCCAAGAAAACTGCTGCCAGCAATCGCTGGCTCCATGCTCCTAAACTAGATTTGGATGTCGTTTCACTCAATGTTGACAAGCTAACTCTCTAACTGCCGTCATCATAGCGAATTCCAAAGCTAGTTATTAGTCATTAGTCATTAGTCATTGGTCATTGGTCATTAGTGAGCCAGCGCGGTCTTGGGGAGCCAGTGCGTTGCGGAGAGAAGTTTGAGCGGAGGTTTCCTCCGATCAAAGCTTCGGAGGGTTCCCCCGACGGTGCCATCTGGCGTGGTTTCCCCCATGAGCGACTGGCAAACCCGTAAGGGTCATTGGTCATTAGTCAAAAATTATTCTCCCCTGCTCGGGTGCTCCCTCACTCCCCGAATCCCCCAATCCTCTACTTTCGGGTGAAAGATTAACTTAGTTTAAAGCGAATCTCAGAAATTTAAGCTGAAGCCACGCAGCGCTGTCACTGGAACAAAAGCTGCAACGACATGCTTAGAGGTTGATTTTTCCAGGTTTGGGTTGTGTCAAACTCTGTTTGCATTTAGCAACATATCCTAAGGAGATTGTGTATATACTTTAATAAAAACTTAAGATTTTTGAACTATCGTCTGAGGCAGGGCGATCGCGCTTATTGTAGAAGGTGAGAACTGACCAGACAAAACTTGTCAGCCTTGTAAAGTTATGGAGTTTTTCCAAATGACTGTGATGATGAACTTTCTGCGATCACTGCTGCTATCGATTATTTTTAGCTTCGTCGCTCCCATGTTTTTGTTTGGTGGCGTATTATTCGCCTTATCCGTCGCTGGCTATATTCCTGGCTTACAAGAAGTTACAGAAGTTGTTTCTAGTCTGATTACGGAGTTTCTCTCCGTATTTGGCAGTGGCACTCCTGTTGGAGGGTTATTCGTTATCTGTTCAACTTGCAGCTTTGTGGGAGCGCTATTTGACACTTATGCTTATTATCGGTACCAAATATTACGTTAAATAAATTCTGTTCTACTCAGAGCGATATTTATATTTTGTTCTCTATGTTGATGGATTAAAAATTAGACTTCTCAATCATTAAAGGGCTGGTAGTGCTACCTTGCTCACAATTGGCATCAATCATCCACGCTTTGTATTGAATGCCGCAACACTGAGGCGTGTACATAGTATTTTAAGTACAGCATTTCATGACTATGTGTTCAAAATGCTGGAATTTTATCTTGGGTGGCACTATGGTTCAGTCAGCGTACAAAAACTCTAGCGATTTACCCTATTGACAGTGGACTCTACTATGTGACATCGCTTGAATATGTAGGCTTATCCTTCACATTCAAGGAAAAAATACTTATGCTATTTTTTTTGCTTGAAGTATTTTTGACATTTTTTTCTTTATGTAAGCATCATAGCAGGTCACGAACTACAGAAGTTATTAAATTTTTATTAAAATTTTAATACGCGCAACAGTTGCTGGTTTTTCTTAACATAGGGAAAGCAAGTGGTTTGCGCGCTTAACGCTTTATGATTAA
>NZ_QMEB01000028.1:16270-36394 GCF_012912135.1 Brasilonema bromeliae SPC951
GTTTTTTTACTGCTCATGGTTTGGCCTTTTAAGCCCAATTTTCGGAAACAAATTGCTCGTATTGAAATAACAGGTGCCATTGCCGGTGCGACTCGCAAGCGAGTACTAGAAGCGCTAAAAACTTTAGAAGAAAGAAAATTTCCGGCGTTACTGCTACGGATAGACAGTCCTGGTGGGACAGTAGGAGATTCTCAAGAAATCTACAGTGCTTTGAAGCGGTTGCGCGAGAAAGTAAAAATTGTTGCTAGTTTTGGTAACATTTCTGCTTCTGGTGGAGTCTACGTAGGCATGGGAGCGCAACATGTCATGGCTAACCCAGGTACGATTACAGGTAGTATTGGTGTCATTTTGCGTGGTAATAACTTGGAACGTCTGTTGCAAAAAGTAGGTGTTTCCTTTAAGGTTATAAAGTCTGGTCCTTACAAAGACATTTTGGCGTTTGA
Organism: Brasilonema bromeliae SPC951; assembly: GCF_012912135.1. Taxonomy (GTDB): domain Bacteria; phylum Cyanobacteriota; class Cyanobacteriia; order Cyanobacteriales; family Nostocaceae; genus Brasilonema; species Brasilonema bromeliae. Next base: position 16,714 of record NZ_QMEB01000028.1, read on the forward strand.
TCGGGAACTGACAGAACCGGAACAAAGTATTTTGCAAGAATTAATTGACACAAGTTACCAGCAGTTTGTTCAGACAGTAGCTGACGCACGTTCCTTGGCGGTAGAAACTGTGAGAAGTTTCGCAGATGGTCGAATTTTCACTGGACAGCAAGCCTTAGAGTTAGGTATCGTAGATCGTCTGGGAACGGAGGAAGATGCTCGGCGTTGGGCTGCGGAACTGGCTGGTCTTGACCCCGAAAAAACTCCCGTTTACACCTTTGAAGAACCCAAACCTCTGTTGAGTCGCATTTTGCCAGGAAGCCGTCAAGCTTCTTCAGGACTTGGGGCTGGTCTTGGTTGGGTCGAATTCGAGGTGTCTACTAGTGGTTTACCCTTATGGTTGTATAGACCATAAATCGTGATTTGTTTTTTGTTATTGGTCGTTTGACGAATGACCATTCATAATAAGGAGGATTTTTGAGTGGAGTGGCGAATGCGGGCTATTCGCGGAGCAACGACTGTACCAGAAAATACGGTTGAAGCAATGCGAGAAGCAGTAATGGAATTACTGGATGAACTAGAAAAACGGAATCAATTGCATCCAACAGATATCATTAGTGTGACTTTTTCCGTTACACACGACTTAAATGCTACTTTCCCTGCAGCAATTGCACGTTCACGCCCCTACTGGGACAGTGTACCTATGTTAGATGTACAGGAAATGGAAGTTGATGGCAGCTTAAAACGTTGCATCCGGTTTTTAGTTCACGCCTATCTCCCGGTCTCCACCCCAATCTACCATGTCTATTTGCGTCAGGCAGCCCAGTTGCGTCCTGATTGGAATGTGCCCCAGCTATTGTAGTGTTATTGACAGTTTATAGCATTATGCATATTCGCTATAGTCAAGCAGGTGTAACGAATCAAAATCAACACAGCCTGCTCAATTCTTTTTTGCCCCTGATCCGACAGTAAAAGTCTGGTATGGGCTTCATTTGGTTGCTGTTCTCGACCCTTATTTTTAAAAATCACAAACAATTTGGAGACCATTAAATAACCTTCGTGTTGATTTGTGCTTTTGTCGGCACTAGTTTAGCAGCATTAAATCTCTAGCAACTACTGCACAGTTTGTGAAGTTTAAATACGGGTTTCGGAATTTTCTAAAGTTGACTTGGTAAAAAGTATATTTTAGTAGAAACTGCCTTTCCAAACCTTATCCCCCCCAGCGGAGGGTGAGGTAAGGTGATACGTATGAAGACAACACGCGTATAATTTTGCTCACAAAGATTTTTGAAGTCGTCGTCAGTAAGTCAGTATAGAATCATACATAAATTCTTTTTTCTGAGTTCTATTTTCAAGTCGCTATTGCTGAGAAAATCTCACAAACCTTGCCATAAAAATGTCTTTCCCCTACACCCCCACCCCCTAAGCCCTGCGGGCACGCTGCGCGTTCGCCCTCTGGGCGTGCGCTTTGCGCTTACGGGGGAATTCAAAATTCAAAATTCAAAATTCAAAATTAATACTTTTGACTTGTTTTGCCCCTACACCCATTTTCAAGCTAAAATGAGTTAATGCAACCGTCAGGTATGTCGTAACATGTTAACCAAGTTACAAGGGGAGCGTTACCAGGTTGTTCAAGTTTTAGGTCAGAGTCTATTCGGTCAAACCTACTTGGTTCAAGATACCCACCTCCCGGATCATCCCACCTGTGTCGTCAAACATTTTTTACCTAGCAGTCAATGTCCTATTCCAGTGGAAATACGCAGACGGCTATTTACCCGAGAAGTAGAAGCCCTGAAAAAACTGGACAACTATGACCTGGTTCCTCATCTTTTAGCTCATTTTGAAGACAATCTTGAGTTTTACTTGGTGCAACAGTTCATTGAAGGGCATCCTCTGACTGCAGAATTGTCGCCGGGTGATTCCTGGTCCCAAAGCAAGGTTTTTCAACTACTATACGAGGTCTTGAGCATCCTGAATTTTGTCCACAGCTACGGACTCATCCACAGAGATGTCAAGCCCAGTAATATCCTTAGACGAAAGCAAGACAATCGGTTAGTCCTGATTGATTTTGGTGCTGTCAAGCCAATTTGGAATCAATTGATTCTAAATCAAGCAAAAACTTCAAATTTCATTCCTCTTGAATATACAACCATTGCGATCGGTACGCCGGGCTATATGCCTCATGAGCAACAACGAGGCAAACCACGTCCTAATAGTGATATTTATGCCCTAGGTATGATTGCTATTCAAGCACTAACAGGAGTCCATCCGACACAATTACCAGAAGACCGGAATACAAACGAGATTCTTTGGCAAGAGTTAGCTCAGGTTAATGATGAGCTAGCCCTAATACTCAATAAGATGGTGTGTTACCACTTTCAAGACCGATATAACTCGGCAAAAGAAGCATTAGAAGCGCTTGCGCCACTCACTCATCTTTACACATCAACACAAGAGTGGGCTCCGACTTTAATACCACAAAACGTTACATTTGACAATCAAAACTCCTTACCTGAGCAGAATGTTAAACAAGTTTTTGGGAACAACCCATCAGCACCACTTTTTAACAACCAAACAAGCGATATTTCAGAACTAGAGATAGTGGAGTTACTGAGCAAACTCTACACACCAACACAGGAGTCAGCCCCTACTTCAAGACTAGACAATGACCAGACTATTTCTATTTCTCCTGGAAAACTGACTTTACTCATTGGCTTAATGTTGGGCGTAGTGTCTAGTCTGATTTTCATAGTTTTCAGCTACTGGTCTGTGCAAGTCATTGGTCCTATTCCTCAAATTCAAAATTCTTCATCTGAACCACCAGAGGGTTTGCGTTAATCAACGCGAGGTTATACAGCAGAACTCAGAACTCAGAATTCAGAACTCAGAATTCAGAATTCAGAACTCAGAACTCAGAACTCAGAACTCAGAACTCAGAAGTAAAAATGGCTTTCTGCCTGCACGCCGGAAGCTTTAGTCGTGAGGCGTGCGGCTGTTTCCTACGCGCAGCGTATCCCTTTGGGACTCAGCAATCGCAGAATTTCTATTTTAAGTTTTTTTTAGGTTGAGCTACTTCAGTTTTTATCCCTGTTCCCTGTTCCCTGTTCCCTGTTCCCTGTTCCCTAGTCATTTTTAGTTGATTTGTGGTGATGAAACCGAATTCCTAAAAAAATGTCATAAACAAATTCAAAAAAGTCTTTCTTTTGCAGAAGACCTATAGATTGATAGCAGCCTTTTTGATCTAAAAGAGGCTTCATGAGATAATATGTGGGCTGGTAATTATACCAAGGAATGGAAGGCCATAAATGATGAATTAAATGATAATTCTGACCCATAATGAGGAGATTCAGAATTGGATGGGGATAGACGCGAGCATTTTTCCAGCGATCGCGTTCCACAAAAGGACGATGAGGAAAATAATCAAAAAATAAACCCAGTGCTATCCCTACGACAAATGCTGGAATGAACCAAAAATTGAGAATGTAACCTAAAAAGTGATACTGAACCGAGATATAAACGATTGAAATCACAATCAAGCGACTGATAAACCATTCCAGTAGCTCATATTTACGCCAAAGTTGCCGCTTAAAGAAAAATACCTCGTGGTATAAAAAGCGAACCGCAATCAGCCAAAGTGGACCACCCGTGGAAACATAATGATCAGGGTCGTCTTCTGGATGGTTCACATGTCCATGATGCTGCAAATGTACCCGTGTAAATACGGGAAAAGCAAAAGCTAGCATCAAGGCACTGCCATGTCCTAACATGGCGTTCATGACTCGGTTACGATGGGCAGATTGATGGCAGGCGTCGTGAATCACCGTTCCTGCAATGTGCAAAGCAAGAGTATTTGCAGCAAAACATAACCAGTGTGGCCATTGCCAAACCCAGTAACCAAAATTGGATAATACAAGAATTGCCACAGCTGCTAAAAACATCAGCAGCGTCGGATTAAAATCACCCGGAGGCGCTAAAAATTCCTTTGGCGGGATTGTCAGTGGCTTCTTTGCCTCCGACGTCAGCATTATGAACTCCTTGTTGCTTTAACGAGAGATTGTATTTAGATGATGCCACTTTTCTATAAGGAAAGTGAAGTTTTGCAATGCAAAATGACGGATAATAAACTTGTGGGTCACAAGATTTATCTACTTCTTTACAAATCAGCCGCATAATAGCGGTATGATTTCAACATCAAACGAGCTTGTGCTGAGTGGCTCAATCGAATGAAGATCAGGGGATAAGGGGACAAGGAAACAAAAAGACAAGGGGAAGACACTTGTGTGTAGGGGTTAAGCGTTAAGTAAAGTATCTGTCGCCAAGGCAACAAGAAGAATAAGTTTCTTAACTTTCTGATGACCTCACCTCCCCATTACCTCACTCATCTACCCAGCTTTGGTGATTGACTCAGCAACAACAGACAACAGGTGCTCCCTGATTTAGGATAATTCCCAGAGTAGCTCCCTCGATTTAGTTTTTATGCAATTAAAAGATTCTGTACGCCGAACAAAAATTGTCGCTACAATTGGTCCTGCAACCAGCAGCCCAGAAACGCTCAAAGCTTTAATTGAGGCTGGTGCAACAACACTGCGGCTAAACTTCTCTCACGGTTCCCATGCCGACCATCAGCGTAATATTCGCCTGATTCGGCAAACCGCCTTTGAACTAAATCAACCGGTAGCTATCCTTCAAGACTTGCAAGGACCCAAAATTCGTTTGGGAAAGTTTGATAACGGATCTATAGTCGTGGCGAAGGGCGATCGCTTCACCTTAACCAATCGTCCTGTTGTTGGTACACAGGACATTAGCTGCGTCACGTACGATTATTTAGCAGAAGAAGTCCCCGCAGGAGCAAAAATTCTTCTTGATGATGGGCGTGTAGAAATGGTCGTAGAGGAGATTAACCGCGACAAAGGAGACTTGCACTGTCGCGTGACTGTAGGAGGGGTACTTTCAAACAATAAAGGGGTGAACTTTCCCGGAGTTTACCTATCTGTCAAAGCAATGACCGATAAAGACCGAGAAGATCTCATGTTCGGTCTGGATCAGGGCGTGGACTGGGTCGCACTTTCCTTTGTCCGCAACCCGCAAGACATGATAGAAATTAAAGAACTCATTTCTAGTACGGGTAAACGAGTACCAGTTATTGCCAAAATTGAGAAGCACGAAGCGATAGAACAAATGGAAGCAGTTCTAGCTTTGTGTGATGGCGTTATGGTGGCAAGAGGTGACTTGGGCGTAGAATTACCAGCAGAGGATGTCCCAGTCCTACAAAAGCGACTGATTGCAACCGCCAACCGCTTGGGAATTCCCATCATCACCGCCACCCAGATGTTAGACAGCATGGTTAACAACCCCCGTCCGACTCGTGCGGAAGTGTCCGATGTCGCAAATGCGATTTTAGACGGTACAGATGCGGTGATGCTCTCGAATGAAACCGCTGTCGGTAAATTCCCGGTGGAAGCTGTAGCAACGATGGCACGAATTGCCGAACGTATGGAACAAGAGGTGTGGCTGAACACAAACGCCAGCCAGGTAAGAGACACCAAACATTCTATTCCTAACGCCATCAGTCAAGCTGTCGGTCAAATTGCAGAACAGCTAGGAGCAGCAGCAATTATGACCTTAACGCAAACAGGAGCAACAGCCCGGAATGTCTCCAAATTTCGTCCCAAAACACCAATTCTAGCAGTAACACCTCATGTGAATGTCGCACGACAGTTACAACTTGTGTGGGGAGTCAAGCCGTTGTTGATGTTAGAACTTCCTTCTACTGGTCAGACATTCCAAGCCGCTATTAACGTGGCCCAAGAAAGAGAACTCTTGTCTCAAGGGGATTTGGTTGTGATGACCGCTGGGACTCTCCAAGGGATTTCTGGATCAACAGATTTGATTAAAGTTGAAGTTGTGACGGCGGTACTCGGTCAGGGAATTGGACTGGGACAAGGTTCTGTGAGTGGTCGCGCACGCGTCGTGTACACTGGCATGGATGCTAGTAACTTTAATTACGGAGATATTTTGGTTGCCTCAGGTACAAGTGCTGATTTTGTTGAGGCAATTCGTAAAGCTGGCGGTATTATTACTGAAGAGGAAAGTCTTAATAGTCACGCTGCTGTGATTGGCTTACGTCTTGGTGTGCCAGTGATCGTTGGTGTGAAAAAGGCAACTCAAGTGATTCGGGATGGTACGATTTTAACAATGGATATGCAACGCGGTTTGGTTTACTCGGGTGCAGTGGGGACACCGTAGGAAATATCAAGTATCATTTGCAGATAAAGCGATTCCCCTCCTCCACTGCTATATTGGTTTTTAAATAATCCTGCACAAGAGCGCAACCATAAGCCAGTGCATCTAGGTTGAGAATTCGCGGCAAATTCCACAGAATGAGTGTGTTGTCATCACCCCCTGAGGCAAGTATTGTCCCGTCGCGGCTGATGGCAATATCCCTAATCGCTGCGGTATGTCCTCTGAGGGTTGTTAGTTCCGTACCAAACTCCTGCGGAGACGCTGTCTCCTGCACAGAGGCTGAGTCCAGAGGACTCGCTTCGCGAACGCCAACGCGAACAAGCTTCCAAAGTTTGACGGTAGCATCCACGCTGCCAGAAGCAACTATTTTTCCGTCGGGAGTAAACGCAACTCCCCAAATCGCAGCTGTATGACCTTTGAGAGTTTTCAGCAACTTACCATCAAGTGTCCATAACTTAACGGTATTGTCACCACTTCCAGTAGCCACCATTTTACCGTCTTGGCTAAAAGCAACTCTCCATACTGCAGCAGTGTGTCCGACAAGGGTTTTGAATAACTTCCCATCAAGCGTCCACAGCTTAGCAGTACCATCGCCACTGGCTGAACCAACCAGCCGACCATCGGGACTAAATACGACATGCCACACTTCCGCCTGATGTCCTTTGAGAACCTGCGGTACAGGGCGATCTCTACGCCATATCTGAACAATTTTGTCAACATTTGCCATTGCGATCGCTTGTCCTGAGGGACTCAAGACTCCTGCTAAGAGTTTACCGAGAACTTTGTAAGTAGCAACCAAAGTGCCGTCTGGCTTCTTGAGTTTTACAGTATTATTATCAGCGGCAAGAGCAATTAACTTGCGATCGTCACTGAATGAAGCCTCGAAGACTATGCTCCCAGATTCAGTGAAAGTTTTGAGCAATTTACCTTGGCGACTCCAAAGTTTAGCGGTGTTTTCGTGACCAGCCGTGGCAATGGTCGAACTGTCGGAGGTGATAGCTATTGACCAAATCCCGCCGTTATGGGCAATGATAGACTTTTGGAATGGGTTCTCTTTCTGCCAGAGTCTGACAACGTTTTCTGCACCTGCCGAAGCAATAAAGCTGCTGTCAGGGCTAAAAGTCACTCCCCAAACCCCGGCACTGTGTCTTCTAAGCGTTCTCAGTTCCGTACCATCAATGTTCCAAAGTTTAATCGTTTTGTCGAGACTGGCGGTGGCAATAGTCTGACCATCGGGACTAAAAGCGACTCCCCAAACCCCGGCACTGTGACCTTTAAGAGTTTTATACTGGCGGTAGCTTCCATCAGTGCTGTCTCGCTGCCAAAGTTTAACAGTTGTGTCTTCACTCGCTGAAGCAATCGTCTGACTGTCAGGGCTGAAAGCTACTCCTACAACCCAACCAGTGTGACCTTGGAGAGTTTGTAGGGGCTTGGTGTATGCTGTGCCCGAACCGTCTCGTTTCCAAAGTTTTACTGTCTTGTCTACACTTGTGGCAGCAACGATTTGACCATCAGGACTCCATGCGACTCCCCAGACCGAAGCAGTGTTTTTGCAGTCTACGTTTGGCTTTGATTGCTTCTATGAGTGCATCCAATGTGCGATTTGAGGCAAACAGTCCTTCAGAAGAAGATACAAGCGCTTGAATTTCACTGCTTCTGGCTTGACTTTCGCTTTTTTGGGCTTGGCGGTACAAAATGAAAGTCCCTAGCCCCAAACTGCTAGAAATGACCAACCCGATACACACTGCAACTAACAGAAACCTTTGTAATTTAGCCGTTCTTTTCTCTTGTGCTAGTCGTGCTTCTACCTCTTTGGCTCGTGCGGCTTCCAATCTTTGCTGAGTTTCTCGACGTTCCAGTTCCTGGCTGGCTGCTAAAAATCGATAGTCCAAATCGCTGAGGCTTTTGCGCCCACTCCAGTCTAAGACTTCTTGTAATGCTCGCCCCCGCAGCAGACGTGATTCATCTTGATAACCCGATATGACCCATGCATTAAATGCCTGCGAGTAAGGACGCAAATTATCTAACTGTCTGAGTACCCATTCAGAATTGAAGACACTGCGGTAGATAGGATTTTTAATTTTGAGATAGCCGTCGTGTTTCTCGACCAATCCCGATAGTAAAAGTTCTGTCTGTTCTCGACTGTCATCAGTAGGTACACCAGATGTTTGATTCTCTTCTGCTTGCAACACCTGCTGATAAAGACCTAACAACCGCCCTGCGCGCTGTTCGTTGAAAAGGAGGCGATCGCGAATCGTGCACAGGTGTTCCGGTTCATCTTTTGCTTCCCAGTGTTGGATAATTTGCTGTAGCACAAATTGTTCTACCCAATATGATGCGGTTTCTGGAGGTAAGACAATTTTTCTGTTTGATGTCTCTAAGGCAGTATGGACAATTAACTGACAGAGTTTTTGAGTCAGAAATGGTTGTCCCCCACTCCAGTAAATGATTTCCCGCAGCACATCTTCGCTTTGGCTGACGACTTCCCCTAACCCTTTTAGCAGTGGTGTTGCTTCATGCAGTTGAAAACCATATAACTCAATCGCTGTTCCAATATTAAACGGTGTCCGGCGTTTGTCAGCAATGAGATCAGATGGACTAGCTACTCCAAACAGTACAAATCCCAGACGTTGGAATTTCGGGTCATGTGCCTGCTGATTATAGCAATGACGAATCCAGGCAAAAAAGTCACTGACAGGAAAACTCAAACTCAACAGACTGTCAATTTCATCAATAAAGATGAAAATGCGTTCGCTTTGAACATTTGGCAGCAAAACTGCTTCAACAAACAGATCTAGTTTTTGCACTGGGGAAATACCTGCTTGCATATCCCACCATTGCTTAAACTTGACGTGTTCTGCCAGATTTAAGTCGTAAAACAAGCTGAGGATGATACCTTTATACCATTGTTCTGGTGTGGTATTCTCGCTACCCAATCGGGTGACATCCAAGTAAGCACAGCTATGCCCTTCTTCTCTGAGACGATAACTCGTGCGTTGTAATAAGGATGACTTGCCCATCTGGCGAGAATTTAAGACGTAACAGAAATCACCAGCTTTCAGGCTGGCATAAAGTTTTTCGTCTGCCTGACGGACAACATATGTGGGATCGTCACTGTGAAGGCTGCCACCAACTTGGTATCTCATATTTAAGTGTGATTAAAATTAGCTTTTTCAAGATGAAGCGATCGCGAAATCTCTGCCATCTTGAAAGCCAAAATTGCTGTAAGCGATTCCTACGGAGAGCTACGCTTAACGCACAAGCTCTATAAAGAAAGCGCAAAACTTCCATTTTCGTCTGGTGCCTGTAACTATTATCTCACTATGCAAGGAAATCTGCTTTTGTATTCTCTTAACTGTCTTAACTGTCTTAACTGTCTTAACTGTCTAATTGTAGGTTATTAAATTTTTTTTAACTGTCTGCTTAACTGTCTTAACTGTCCTTGCATTCTTTTTAGAAAGCTGAAAATATATCAAAGGATGCAAATCTTGCATTCTTGTTCACATTACTTTGAATCACCACTGAGAGAAATGATCAAACGGATTTTAGCAACAATAGCGTTGATTATTGCAGTAACTTTCTTTGCCCCTCCTGCATTCGCTTCCATCAACAGTTCTAACCCAGATTCAACTGTTATTACAGGAAAGGATGATATAGTTAACGCAAGTCTGCCACTTTTCATTTACCAAACAGCTAAATCTTCAGATAATACTTGGGGAAGAGTAGTACGTTTAAGTGGGTTTGGAAATTTTTTTGACATTGGAATTGATGAGCAAGGAAACTTTTTCATTAACTCACCTGAAGATACAAAAACCTCACATGCTCTAAAAATTTCCCCAACTGGCGTTGTGACAATTCCCGGAAAATAATAGTAAATGATTGCGGCGATAGCTAAATGTTTAGTCCTTAATTTTGGTTAGTTCTAAACTTCTGCGCCAGCATCATCTTACCATCAAGGGGATTTGTAACCTTCAAATCTCCTTGATTCTTGAATTTTGTTAAACAATTGTCGATAGTTGTTTTGCAAACAGGAGCGCGGTAAAGTTCGCAACGCAGTAGGATGCGATCGCAAGGGAAAGCAGACGCCCTTGGCGTATCGCTTTACTGATTTCGGTTAATGAAAGCGATCGCTCTTTTTTTATCTGATTTCAACTTGTATCACTTTTCGAGGTCATGAAATTTGCATCTTCCCATTTTTCACTTAACTGTCTTAACTGTCTTAAGGGCAGGGAGTATGTCAAAATAATCCTGAGCTTGTAATTTTTGACCTCTAAAATTTGAACCATGTTTGCTCTAGTCTCGCCTGAGAAAATTCAGCTACCTGCGGGAGCGGTTGTCCGGTTACCTGCAACCTGGGAAGATTATCAGGATTTGTGTCACTGGCGGGGCGATGGTTCAATTCCCCGCGTGAAGTACCGATCCGGAGAAGTGTTACTCATGTCTCCTCTTCCCAAGCATGGACGCGATGCGCATTTAATCGCGAATGTCATCACAGTGCTGCTGGATCATATTGGACGTGAGTACGATGCTTTTACTCCTGTGACTATGGAATTACCACAAAAGAGCGGAATCGAACCAGACTATTGTTTTTACATTAACCATTGGGAAGCTGTCTCTGGTAAAGAGCGAATTGACTGGAGTATTGATCCTCCTCCTGATTTAGTACTGGAAATTGATGTGACGAGCTATTCTGACGTGAATGATTACCTCCCTTATCAAGTACCAGAAATCTGGTTGTTCCGCAAAAAACAACTGTATGTTTATCAGTTGCAAGGTACAGAATACCTCGTTCAAACTCAAAGCCAATATTTCCCAAATATAAACATCCAAGATATAGTTTCCAGGTGCGTTGAAGTTGCCTATGAACGGAATACCAGTGCAGCAATTCGTGAACTCAAGCAGCGCTTAGGTTGAACAGAGGTTTTTTTTAAGTACAAAATGGACGCTTTATTGATTGAGGTAAAATGCGATGTCTACGACGGGCTACGCCTACGCCCTTAAAGCGAATTAATACTAAAGTGTCGAGTTTGCAAGCCTCAGTGGGATTAAGAGAAATACCTTGCTTTGTATAGTACTGAGTTTTTTAACTGTCTTATCTGTCCTTGTATTCAAAAGTGTTTAAATTTACTCAAAAATCCTATCCCGTTCCAGTCCATTTTAATGGACTTCGTCTATGAGCCTGGGACTTACAGTCCCGTGACGAGAACAAAGTCAAATAATCTGTAATAACTTTGACATTGATTTTCCCAGGTGCAAGATATAAGCCAAAAAATAATAGTTGACAATACAGACACAATCTGAGTTAAGAGCTTTTGTAGTTTCAGTCACATCCGCTGACTTGCTTGTCATCCGCCCAATTCTCTAAAAATTGGATACGCATAAACATCCCATTGGGTCAATTACGAATACTTGACCGACGCCCTAGCATAAATAGGTAATACTCAGATCTTGCACCATTATTTTCGTCCGCCAAGAAATAAATTCTGAGGCTAAGAGTTCAAGTCCGTTAAAACGGACTGGGTAAGTCTTTGAGTCCGTACGGACTTAAGCTATTAGCCTTGTAGACGCCCGCCAGAAGGCTTCCCTAGTGGTACTTCAGTTCAAGGTGTACTCAGGTAGAGGTGCAAGATCTGAGTAATAAGAATAGGAAATACTCATAAAGCAATGACATCTCAACCTCACTAAAGACTCAAAGATAACTTAGGCAATGAATAGCAACAGAGGTGAAAATCTAAAGAGAAAAGCCATAGTTATAGACATAACCGGAGGTTTGGTCAAAGCAGGATTTGCTGGAGAAAATGCACCTAGTGTGGTCTTTCCTACTCTTGTCGGTCGTCTTAAGTCTGAGAGTATGGGACTCAACGAAATCTACTTTGGTGATGAAGCGGCGCTTAAGCGAGATGTTTTAGCAATGACATCTCCAGTGGAGAAAGGCATAGTCACAAACTGGGACGACTTCCAAAAATTGCTGGAATACACTTTTAGCGCCTTGAAAGTCAACGTGCAAGAATGTAACGTCCTAATCACCGATATATTCTGGAACTCTCAGAGTAACCGTGAAAAGCTTTGTCAAATGTTGTTTGAATTTGGTGTTGCAGGTCTATACCTTGCTCACGACGCAGTCCTATCTCTGTATGCCTCGGAAAAAAGTACCGCTATAGTTATCAATATTACCAACGACTTCACTGATGTTGTTCCTATTTGCGAAGGGTGTTCTATTCCTCATGCCAGGCGACGTATTAGCATAGGGAAAGAGAACCTTGTAAGTTCAGAGCCTTTTCGTCCGCTTGAGACTTTGTTTGAGCCTACTCTAACGAAATCAATTGTTAGTGCTATCTCGAATTGCGATCCGAAGATTTGCCAAACTCTGTATAAAAACATTGTACTTGCAGGAGAGGGCAGTATGTTTGAGGGGTTGCCTGAGCGACTTGAGAAGGAAGTACGCTCCCTTGCGCCATCAGGGGTCACAGTTAAGGTCGTCGCCTCTCCCCAGAGGAAAGATTTTGCTTGGATTGGCGGCTCAATGTTAGCATCTTTAACGACGTTTGAGACCATGTGGTTCACCAAGGAAGAATAATACTTTGCTTTGTATAGCAGTTGAGGTCATCTTAAGATAAAATTGTCATCCCCTAGCATCTCAATCAAACCATGCAGCTGACGATAGATCTTCCCGAACAGACATTTCAAAGACTGGCTCAGATTGCAGAGTTAACCAACCAATCCTTGGAGGATTTGATTGTCCAGAGCGTTACTGGGAATTTACCCCCTGCTGTTGAAACTGCTCCCTCTGAGATCCAGGCTGAACTGCTTGAACTCCAGACTTTGAGTGTTGAAGCGTTACGGCAAATTGCTCAAAGTCAGGTGTCGCCGTTTCAGCAAGATCGGCACATGGCACTTCTAGAGCGAAATCAAGATGGTTTACTCACCCCTCAAGAGCAGCAGGAACTTCGCCAACTAACCCTGGCGGCGGATCAATTGATGCTCAAAAAAGCCCATGCTTGTGCCATATTACGTTGGCGAGGGCAACCCATTCGTACCCTGAGCCAACTTTCTCCCAATTAAGGAATGTCTTCAATTTCCCAATCAATTCGCCAGCAAGTTGTTTCAGAAGCAAAACAATGCTGTGAATATTGTATGACTCAGCAATTGCTAATAGGTATGCCTCTTGTGATTGACCATGTAATTCCCCGTTCAGCTGGCGGAAGCGACAAACGCGAAAATTTAGCTGCTTGTTGCTATCGCTGTAATGAATTTAAAGGTGCCAAAACTCAAGCTACTGATCCAATGACAGGAGAACAGGCTCCCCTTTTTAACCCACGTCAACAAATTTGGTCTGACCATTTTGCTTGGACAAATGCTGGCACACATATTGCTGGCTTAACTGCAATAGGTCGAGCTACTGTGGAAACACTTAAACTTAACAACGATTACATCGTTGAAGCCCGAAAGATTTGGGTTGCTCAAAACTGGCATCCACCGGAACTTTAGCCGGCATTTTTGCACGCATTGGGATGCTCCCTGATAACTGATAATTGATAACTGTTAATTGGTTAAATTAATTGGTTAAATTCGAGTTGTCGCTAGTTGTTTTTCAAAGTAAGCACGGTAGAGTTCGCAACTCGGTAAAATGCGATCGCCCTTAAAACAAATCAATCCCAAACTGTCGAGCTTATATACATCAATGGGATTGACATAAGTACTTTGCAATGCTTTCAAAATTAAGGAACTATTAAGACTGTTACTGTTAGTAAAACACCAAGTGGCAAATATTTTGCATCTATACTAACCGAAGTGGAAGGGGACAACCCATCTACTTGCGAAGGTAAGATATACGGTATTGATTTTGGGCTGAAACATTTTGCCGTTGTAACTGACGGTGAGAAAGTTTCAAAGTACGACAATCCAAGAAATCTTGCCAAGCACGAAAAAAATCTAAAGCGTAAACAACAAAAGTTAGCACGTAAACAAAAAGGTAGCTCTTCTCGGTTCAAATATAAAAAAGTTGTTGCCAAAGTATACGAACGGGTTAGCAATTCGCGGCAAGATTTTTTACACAAACTTAGTTATAAGTTGGTCAGCGATAGCCAAGCTGTCATAGTAGAAAATCTTCATCTTCTAGGCATGGTTCGTAATCATAAATTGGCAAAAGCAATATCTGATCTAGGCTGGGGAACGTTCACTAATTTTCTAGCTTATAAGCTAGAACGCAAGGGCGCAAAGTTAGTTGAAATCGACAGATGGTTTCCCAGTTCCAAGCTCTGCTCTAATTGTTTCTATCAAATTGGTGAAATGCCACTGGATGTGAGGGACTGGACTTGTCCCCACTGTGGCACTCATCATGACCGTGATGGAAATGCAGCTATCAATATTAGAGCAGAAGGTATCAGAATGCTAAAGGCGGAAGGTTCAGCCGTCTCTGCTGTAGGAGGAGAAGTAAGACCAAAGCTTGGACGAAAGTCTAATCTAAGGCATTCTCCCACGAGTACAGAAGCCCCGTCCGCCTATGCGGCGGGGTAGTTCACTCAGTTATGTCAAATGTGACTAAACGGTTTTTTTGAGTGTTATTCATAACACAAGTCTTTTTGAAAAGTTATTAAGCAGCTATTTAGGACTTACGCATTGACAAAAAGTTGACCAATGGGTTTTAAAGGTAGCCTGATAAAACTTCTACAGTAGCGAGTCCTGTTTTTTCCCAACTGAATTGACTAGCCCTGTTTCTGCTTTGAGTCGAGAGATGTTGACGCAATACTGAATCAGTTGCAATAATTTGCATCGCTTGAGTCATCTCGTCAACGTTGTAAGGGTTGATGAAAATAGCAGCATCACCAGCCACTTCTGGTAAAGATGAGAGGTTGGAGGTGATCACGGGAGTACCACAAGCCATTGCTTCGAGAACTGGGAAACCAAAACCTTCCCAAAGACTGGGGAAGACGAGGGCTGTTGCACCACTAATAATTTTGGGTAATTCGCTGTAAGGAACATAGTTGAGGAATTTCACTTTACCAGTTATCTCCAATTCCTGAACTTGCGTTTGCAACAAAGGAGTAAAGCGTTTATCTTGTGGTCCTGCTAACCACAGTTCATAGTCCCGATTGTGAGATAATCCTGCAAAGGCGCTGATAAGTCTGTGCAAGTTCTTATAGGGATCGTGTCGTCCAATATAAAGGAAGTATGGAAATTTCGTGAGGCGAGTATCTTGTCCATCACTATCTAAATGAATTGGGCGAAAATGATTGGTGTCGTGTGCGAGGGGAATAGGAGTGATTTTGCTGGCGCTGATGTGATAGAAGTCGATGATATCTTTTGCTGTAGCGTGAGAGTTGCAGATAATATGTTGCGCTTGGGCGAGAACTTGAGGAACATACAAGCGCGAGTAATGCATCAGTGGTGACAAAAGTTTGGGAAAGCGCAACGGGATCAAATCGTGAACCATCACGATAGAATGACAATTGGCATAAAGGGGCGCTTCCGGAAGTGGAGAAAATATCAGTTGGGATTTCAGCTTTTTATAGATTTTTCGCAGTTGAAATTGTGTCCAGATAAGACGATCAAAATGTCCTTTAGTTCCTTGAGCAGGAGTCAGCTTATCTGGTATAGAATAACAGTTAAACTCGGGGTAGCTTTGAGCAGTTAATAGGGTGGGCTTAAGAGTTTTTAAATAAGGAAAAAGATTTTTGGCATAGTTGCTTATGCCTGTAGGTTGGGAAAAAACAATCGATAGGTTAAATAATATATTACTCATTTATATCAAACTTAACCCGCTCATAAATCTGACGGTGTGAGATTTGACAATTAGCCGAATTTAAAGTTAAAACTCCATCATCAGCATCAGACTCGCTAAATAGCCAGTTACTCTCTGGGGTTTTACTAAATTGCTCAATATGGATTTGATATTGGTTAATGAGAATGTATTCTTGAAATTGAGGAATAGAACGATAGTATGTGAATTTATCACCCCTATCCCGGCTACTGCTAGATTTAGAGAAAACTTCAAAGATAATACAGGGATTAAGTATAGTGTCAGTACGTCCTTCCTCAAAAACAGGTTCACCTTTAATAATTAAGACATCTGGATAGACGTATTGGCGATAACGAGGAATCCACAAGCCTAGATCATTAGCATAAATGTGGTAATTTTGCTCTTTGAGTGTAAGGCTAAGGGCAAGAGTCACTATTAAATTAACAACGATTTGATTATGGTTAATCGAACTACCTGTCATGGGAACAATTTCTCCATCACGGTATTCAGTGCGGTAATTGGTGGCTTCTTCAAGTGCAAAATACTCCTCTATCGAGTAAAGACGGGGTGGAATTTGTACAACCATAACACGAGCCTGTGAGTTTTTGAATGTTGCTCTATGACCTTAGCCTAGCATTAGAGAGAAAGTTTGAAGGAAGCGATTACCTAGCCCCTAAAAGGGGCGCTGCGCAAACGGTAGAGCTAAGCGCGGCTAGGCGCTCAGCATGAGCCTTCGCTTAACGCCTCCAATACATGAACACGCCCGCAAATTTCCCAAATGCTACTTGAGGTTTGACAAAACTCAAAATCAGAGCATGAGAAATCAAGCGAAGTAACCTGATATTGAGAATCCATTGATTTGTATATCTATCTAAAGATAACAAATAACCATAAGTACTATTTTTTATTTTCCGAAAAACATATTTATTTGTAATTGAAGAGGGCTGATGTATGACACCAAACTGCTTAGTCACCGCAATCAAATGTCCCTGATTGGCATAACGTCGGCAAAAGTCAAAATCTTCATAGTAGAGAAAATAAGCAGGGTCAAACTGAGGACACTCATCAAAATTCCGAAGATTAACGATCAAGCTACAACCTGTAATCCAATCACAAGCAACATAATCTGTATCTGTATTCGTCAACAAATCTTGAGTGATAATTGCCCCTGTTGAGGAAATAAAGCGACCACCTGCGAACCAAACTTCACCTGTCGTAGTATGAACAATTGTGCCGAGAATAGAAATTTTGGGATGACCCTCAAAAAATAACCGAACTTTTTCCAGAAAAATTTCTAAAAAATAAGCATCAGGATTAATTATCCAGACAAGTCCGTGAGCATCTTGGGTATAAATCCATTTCATCCCTAAATTGCAACCACCACCAAAGCCGACATTACTCTCCGCATTAAAAATGAGTACCAATTCACTTTTAAGATGATAGATAGAATTGTCATCAGGAGAATTATTAATGATGACGACTTTATAATCATGACTGTCATAACTTGGTAGAGAAGTAATCAGTTTAGTAATAAGATTTGTGGAATAATAATTAACAACTAAAAAGTAAATCACGTTAGCTTAATTGATAAATTTTCTCTAATGATGAAACCACAGAAAAACAAAAATACACACAGATAAATTATCTGTATTTATCTGCGTCCATCTACTTCGGCGTCCATCTGCGGTTCCAAATAATCCTAAACCCAATTTTTACAACAAATCTAATCTCCCTGCGGATAATCCTCCCACAATGTTGTAATCTCTCGCAAACTTTGATGATTACCATCGCCTAAAATCAGATGATCTAAAACAGGAATGGCTAAAAATTGTCCTCCCATTAACAACTGTCGCGTCAATTCAATATCTTCTTGACTCGGTTCCACATTTCCGGAAGGATGATTATGTGCCACAATAACCCGCGTTGCTCCTTGACGAATCACTTCACGGAAAATTTCCCGAGGAGGAGCCAAGGTTTCCGTTGCTGTACCAATAGTAATCACTTGCGTTCCAAGCAGGCGATTCTTCACATCCAACAATAACACCGCAAACCTTTCCTGATTTTGCCACATCAAATCTTGACTCAAAGCCGCCGCCGCAGCTGCTGGGCTATCAATTAATGTGCGTTCTCCTGGACGCGATTGAAAGGCTCGTTTCCCTAATTCAATCGCCGCTAAGATAGTTGTCGCTTTTGCTGGACCAACACCAGGAATTTGCATCAACTCGGCGGCGCTGACATCTCGCAGAACCGCCAAGGGGTCTCGCTGGTGTTTGCTCAGTTGCTGTAAAATATATTGTCCTAGACCCACGGCAGAAAGTTTTCCGTGTCCTTGACCAGTACCTAGCAGAATTGCTATTAACTCGGCTGTGGCTAAAATTTTAGGACCATGTGTTAACAGCCGCTCACGCGGACGCTCAGTCACAGGTATATCGGCAATTCTGAGGCTATAAGTCATAGGCGAATACAGAGGAAAAATCATGATATATAGACTTCTTCCTAGTTATCCCCTGTAATTCTGAAAACATCTAGATATTTGACCAAATATTTAATTTACCGGTCTTTTTTGGCTTTTTCTACTGGTTTTTACTGATATATTTGTGTTGCCTTGAGCATATGATATGTAATTAAGAGTTGGGTGAGGGCAAGGGGGTAACTCTGGATGGTTTCGCCTGTTGTACCAGCGACTTTGCCTAACTCTGGATTTCCTTCGCGATCGCATATATTCTTGAGATAAGGCATATCAGCACAAAGAATATGTTCTAGCTTATTGACCTGTTCCAAAGTAGCATGACCATCTACTTCCAGAACATCAACTGGTTTGCTCATATCCCTGTCTAATCCCAAGCGGATTGCTGACTCAAAACTGCCATCGCCGTAATTGATAATCTGGAGAAAATCTGGATGAGGAATTGTCGGACGGAGTACCAAACGTACATTTAGGTGTCCATTAGTTTGCTCTAAATCGTCACTGGGAGGGTAAAAACTCACCACAATATCTGACCATTGCCGTTGTGGACGGATAAATTGCTCAGAATCTGGTTCACGTTTTCTAAGTTCCTCAAGCACTTGTTCTTCTGTATACCCTCGTTTTTGGGTATCCCGCTTAACTTTCCACTGAGCACGCACAGATTCGGGGGGAGCAAGATAAACTTTTACATCGTAGGATTCACAGGCACCACGGGTAGAATAACCCAGTAATCCCTCAACAATCACAAATTTACTTGGTTTTATATAAACTGGTGGCTCAAAAGTACCAGTTTTGTGGCTGTATACTGGCTTGAGAATTGGCTGTCCTATCCTAAGTTGCGACAGGTGTTGCTGCATAATATCGAGATGGTTGCAGTCAGGATGAAGAGCAGTGATACCAATCTCGGCACGTTGCTTACGGTCGTACTTATGATAATCATCTGTACAAATAACCGTGACATTCTCCGGTCCAAGAACCTGAGCAATCCCCTTAGTCAGTGTTGTTTTCCCAGCAGCACTGTCGCCAACAATACCAAGAATTATAGGACGGCTCATAACTCCCCCTTCCAGAAGATACAGTAAACTTTAATTTTAGATTGTATGTTATTTTACTATTTTTCTAAAAAAAATAGAAGACAGCTTAATCAAGAAAGTGATGATTTTTTGACATAATTACTAAAAATTAAGATTTTTATCTTTAACAAATATCTGCATTTATTTTTGTAAAAAAATACTTTTATAAATATTATATGC
>NZ_QMEB01000366.1 GCF_012912135.1 Brasilonema bromeliae SPC951
AATAAAGTTACCCTGAGAATCGAATTGATTGATGCGGTTGTTGTAAACATCACCTACATACAGATCCCCTGTTACCGGAGAGATTTCTAGAGCTGATGGCTCGTCAAACTGTCCGGGTCCTGTGCCGCCTGCGCCAATGGCTCCAATATACTCACCGCTAGGACTAAATTTTTCTACTTTGTTACCGATGTTGAAGTTAGGAGTACCATCCGGGTTAACACCGCGTCCGTTAGTTATGAGGATATTCCCTTGGCTATCTTTGGTTATGCCTTGGGGAACAAATAGCTCTCCAGGACCAAAGCCCGGGCTACCAATAGACTTATCGTAAGTTAGCTCTAGAGAGAAAGCTTGAGCGGCTGTTGCAAATACCATGAATCCAGCACCAAGAATGGCAATTGACAAATTTTTAACTAATTTCATGGGTTGAACTCCTGTGTGTGTAACTTATAGACGCAAGCGTATAGCAGTGCATATCGACGAGCGATACCACCGGCAAGGGCAAAGCCCTACGCACCACTTCCTCAGTCAAAGACTGTGAAGTTTTTACTGATTTAGCCTATGGTGTGGTAAGTGGAAGACTTGTATCTTTCTTTTAGTTACTATAAGTTACCAGTTGAAAAAGTAAAAGTAGGTACTTTAAAGTAACTAGAGTACGCAGGAGAAACTAGATAATTATGCCTCTGTCTCAGGAATCAGTCAGTAGTTGCCCGGTAGGTACTTTGTTAAACCTGCTTAGCGGACCTTGGACTTTCTACATTCTTTGGATTTTACGAAACAATGGACCCACTCGCTTTGGTGCTTTAAAACGTCAGATCGAAGGGATCTCATCAAAAGTCTTGACTGAGAGATTGCGGATGCTTGAGGAGGCAGAGATACTCTACCGCACCTACGAACCAACTATCCCGCCGCAAGTAACCTACGGCTTAACTGAACGATCGCAAGACCTGATTGTAGTTCTGGATCAACTTGCGGCGATCGCGCATAAATGGTATCCACAAGAACGCAAGGATATCGATTTACCAGTAGAAAAAAGATAAAATATATATCATAACTCCTGTTTTCAATCAAGCATAAAAAGCAGCTTTTACACAATGACTTTGGATATGTCTAATGTGTCTTAGCGCAAAATCGCCAAAATCTGGGAAATTATCCGGTTGGCTTGGGATAAATAACCACCACCAAATCGTTGGAAGTCTATAGGACTCCTATTTGATTTTTGCGAAGCTAGGTACATGTTTATTCCTTCTTCCCTGTTCCCTGCGATGCACTGAGCTTGTCGAAGTGTTCCCTGTTAAGAGTTCCCTGTCCTGACTTTGTTAGTTCACAAATCAAACCGGATTCTTATACAATTTTTTATACAAGCTTTCAAATCTGTAAAACTTATGCACACTAGTATCACTGACGACATCAAAAAACGGTTTCACGCAGCCTGTGCTATCCGTGGGCTGAAGATGAGCCAAGTGATAACTGAACTAGTTGAGATGTGGTTAAAAACAAACGAAGTTATTCATTGAGTGATCCCAAAGCCTGATGAAGAAGATTTTAATTTTATCAGCTAATCCTATAAATACAAATAACTTGCGCTTGGATGAAGAAGTACGAGAAATTCAAGCAGCGTGGGAACGCGCCCTCAATAGAGAAAATTTTGAATTGATTAATAAAGGCGCAGTTCGTATTGATGAGTTGCGTCGTACATTGTTAGATCATAAACCACAAATAGTACATTTTTCCGGTCACGGTACTGGGACAGATGGCTTAGTTCTGGAAAATAACTCAGGTGAAGCGCAGATAGTAAGTACGCAATCACTCTCACGTTTTTTTGAGTTATCAAAAGAGCAAGTAGAGTGTGTTTTACTCAACGCTTGCTATTCCGAGACTCAAGCTGAAGCAATTTTTCAACATATTGATTGTGTCATTGGTATGGGACAATCTATTCCAGATAATTCTGCTATCCTTTTTTCCAAAGGATTTTATGATGCTATTTTTGGTGGCAGAAACTACGCAGATGGATTTAAATTTGGTTGTAATAATATAGATTTAAATAATCTTTCGGAATTTAATACTTCCACCATAAAAATTAGACATAGAGATTTTAGTCCGGAAGACTCAATCACAACTCAACCATATGCACCCTTGTTCTTTATTGGCACGGTAGTATTTGGTTTGATAATTAGCTTACTAGGACTTTTCCGGTTAGTACTTAACGATTATGGATTAATAACTCGTATTTTACTAGGTCTTGGTCTGATTACTTTTTGGCTCTGTTGTGCATACATCTACTATCCCTCAAGTCAAATTGCTGGTTTTAATATCAATTTCTTTAGACGATTCAAACAATATAAAAAATTACGGCGTTTGGCTCTAGCAGGGATGGTTATTATACCTCTTTTGACTATAACTGGATTTTATATATTGGAACTTCCAACCAAGGACATTATTGTTCTTCTCGCTGATTTTGAAACTTCTGCCGATCAAAAAAACTATCGTGTGACTCAAAATATCTTTAATAAGCTAGATAATGCCTTTCAACGATATCCTGATGTCAAAGTACAACGTTTAAACAAAATAATTACTAATCGTCAAGATGCCCTGAGTGAAGGAAAAAGTCACAAAGCTAGTATTGTCATCTGGGGTAATTATGGCGTAACAAATACAAAGACACAGTTTGAGCCACACTTTGAAGTATTGCGAAACCCAAAAAAATACTTACCTAAAATTGGTTCATTAGAACAGACGGCTAGCATCTCTGAATTAAACAATTTTAAATTGCAATTACGTCTTTCAAAACAGATGAGTTATTTGACTCATTTTACTGTGGGATTAATTCGTTACACAGTTAGTGATTGGAAACAGGCTATAAACTCTTTTAGCGAAGCTTTGAAACAGGGTAATGATTCAATTAAAGTGTTAAACCAGAAAATAGTCTACCTTTACCGAGGAAATTCTTACTTATATAAAAAAGAGTATGACCGCGCTCTTGCTGATTATAACCAAGCTATTAAGCTTGACCAGAACTATGCCCAAGCTTACAATAGCCGAGGAATTTCTTACACCAATAAAAAAGACTATGACCGTGCTATAGCTGATTATAACCAAGCTATTAAACTTGAGCCGAACTCTGCCCAAGCTTACATCGGCCGAGGAGTTTCTTACAACAATAAAAAAGAGTATGACCGCGCTCTTGCTGATTATAACCAAGCTATTAAACTTGAGCCGAACTATGCCCAAGCTTACAACGACCGAGGAAATTCTTACTTATATAAAAAAGAGTATGACCGCGCTCTTGCTGATTATAACCAAGCTATTAA
>NZ_QMEB01000367.1 GCF_012912135.1 Brasilonema bromeliae SPC951
TTTACTGGACGAATTGCCGTCGTTGGGTCAGTGGTAGAAGGCGAAACGCGGGTTGTTCCTGTGAAAGCCGAAATAAATAACCCCGGTGGAGTTCTTAAACCAGGGATGTTCGCCCAATTAGAAGTTTTAACAGACCAAACATCAGCAGCTACCTTAGCAATTCCCAAATCTGCTGTGGTAGAGGCAAATAATAAAACAATAGTTTACGTACAAAATGGTAATGCCTTTAAGTCAACTGAAGTGACATTAGGTCAAACTTCTGGGGATTTGGTAGAAGTCACTCAAGGTCTATCTCAGGGAAATTCAATTGTTACCCAACGTGCGCCGCAACTTTATGCACAGTCTTTGCGGGGTGGAAGTAAATCTAAGGAAGGAGAACAGAAGGAAGAAGGTAATTCGCATAAGGAAGGAGAACAGAAGGAAGAAGGTAATTCGCATTCACAAGAGACTAAAGCTGAAGCTCACAACTTCGGCCTACCTTTGTGGTTAATTGCAGCATTAGGAGGAACGGCAATTGCGACTGGTGCTTTCGTGACAGGTCGTTCCCGGTCTAGTCGTCGTACCCGTTCCCAGATGGTAGCGGTGGAGAACATTGAGTACGACGCAACTCATGAAACAGAGATTCATACCGATAACCACAAGCAGCCAACCTTATCTACTTCCGCTAAACAGGATGAGGAGCGTGAAAACCCTCACCAGCCTCACTAATGGGAAATGACTATGACGAGTGCTGTTACCAAGTGGATAGTTGTTGAGGAAGGCAAAGGAGGAGAAGTAAGTTTTGAAGATTGATTTTATTTTATCCTCTAAATCCCTTGTGACTCTACCTAAACAATCAATAATATGCTTAATTCCATAGTTAAATGGTCTATTGCCCAACGCTGGCTGGTGGTTTTTGCCTCAATTTTAATTAGCTTGTGGGGCTTTCGCGTCCTGACTCAAATGCCTTTGGATGTGTTTCCCAGCTTTTCTCCGCCGCAAGTCGAAATTATGACTGAAGCCCCAGGACTTGCACCAGAAGAAGTAGAGTCGTTGGTGACTCGTCCCATAGAAAGTTCAATAAACGGAACTCCCGGACTCGAATCGTTACGCTCTTCTTCAGCTGTAGGTCTTTCTGCTGTGAGAGCCATTTTCAGCTGGGATACGGACATTTATCGTGCCCGTCAATTGGTGACGGAGCGGTTGCAACAAGCACGCAGCCTGCTACCGCAAGGGGTAGAAGATTCAGAAATTCTTCCCGTTAGTTCTGCTTTAGGATGGACTGTCAAATACGCCTTCACCTCCGAAACCACTCCTTTAATGGATGTATGGCGCATTGTCAACTGGCAGGTAAAAAACCGCCTGCTGGCTGTCCGTGGTGTCAGTAATGTGGTGATATTTGGTGGGGATGAGCGTCAGTATCAAGTGCTGGTTAATCCAGCGAAGCTAAGAGCGTTTAATGTTACTCTTGATGATGTCACCAAAGCCGCAGCTGCCGCCAACGCCAATGCGCCAGGAGGATTTTTAATAACTCCTGACCAAGAGACTTTGGTTCGAGGAGTAGGGCGGATTCAATCTATTGAGCAGCTAAAAAAATCAGTCATTAAAGCCAAAAATGGTACGCCACTGCTTCTAGAGCAAGTGGCTGACGTACAAATTGGTGCGGCGCTCAAACGCGGTGATGGTAGTTTTGCGGGTAAAAAAGCAGTGATTTTGACCATCAACAAACAGCCAACTGCAGATACACCATCAGTCACAAAGGCTGCTGAGGCAGCAATGGAGGAAATTAAAGCTGGTCTGCCCAAAGATGTCAAAATTACAACTACCTTCCGCCAAGAAGATTTTATTGAAGCCTCTATTAAGAATGTTGAAGAAGCCTTGCGCGATGGCACTATCATCGTTTCCGTCATTTTGATTCTGTTTTTGATGAATTGGCGCACGGTAGTTATTAGTTTAAGCGCCCTCCCTGTGTCTTTGTTGCTAGGGATGATGATTCTCAACTGGACAGGACAAGGCATTAACACCATGACTTTGGGCGGACTGGTGGTAGCCATTGGTTCGGTGGTAGATGATGCAATTGTTGATATGGAAAACGTCTACCGCCGCTTACGGGAAAACCAACTCGCTGGAAATCCTGTCCCACCTTTTCAAGTTGTTTTCAATGGTTCGGTGGAAGTGCGCGTTAGCGTTCTCTTTGCCACAATTATTATTGCCGTCGTCTTCGCACCAATTTTCGGCCTCTCTGGTGTGGAAGGTCGAATTTTTACACCAATGGGTTTAGCGTATCTGCTGTCAATTGCTGCTTCCACTTTGGTAGCGCTGACATTAACTCCAGCAATGTGTGCCCTACTGTTGGTGAATACAAGGTTACCCAGTACAGAAACTTGGGTAGAAAGACAAGCTCATCGGCTTTACCGTCCAGCTTTAAAATTTTCTATGCGTCGCCCCAAGATTATTTTGGCAACAGCGATGGCTGGGATTGTAGCTGCAATAGTAATTCTACTTGGTTTAGGACAAGTTTTTTTACCAGAGTTTCAAGATCGCGCCCTAGTGATTGCTACTCTTCTTATGCCTGGTGAATCTTTAGATGCAACCAATCAAGTGGGGTTAGCGATAGAAGAAGCTCTCAAAAAGAACCCTCGGATTGAAACTGTTCAATTCCGCTCTGGACGGGCTCAAGGTGATACTGAAGTGGCTGGTGTCAACTTTGGAGAAATGGATGTGCAATTGAGTGAAGAGGGGGCAAAAGATAGGGACAAAACTATTGAAATGATTCGCTCAGAATTTGAGAAAATTCCCGGCGTAGCACCTAATATTGGTGGTTTTATTTCTCACCGGATGGATGAAGTACTGTCCGGGGTAAGAAGTGCTATAGCTGTGAAAATCTTTGGTCTCGACTTGGAACAACTCCGTACCCTTGGCAAACAAGTGCAATCAGCTATGGGTAAGGTTCAAGGTCTAACAGACTTGCAATTAGAGCCACAAGTACCAATGAAACAGGTGCAAATTCAGTTTGACCGCGATGCGGCTGCTCGCTATGGTCTAACTATTGGAGAATTATCAGAAACGATTGAAACGGCTCTCAATGGAAGAGTCGTTTCTCAAGTCTTAGAACAGCAACAAACCTTCAACATGATTGTTTGGTTGCAAGAAAGCTACCGTAACAACATAGAAATCATCCGTGATTTATTAGTTGATACACCCAACACTCAGAAAATTCCCTTGGCTCAAGTCGCAAAAATTGACTACGGTACTGGTCCCAATACCATCAACCGCGAAAACGTCTCCCGGTATATTGTTGTATCTAGCAACGTGGGTGGGCGGGAT
>NZ_QMEB01000368.1 GCF_012912135.1 Brasilonema bromeliae SPC951
GATGCTCGCATTAAATTGAAGCGACTTTATCCCTCAATTCAAACTTGATGACCTAGTAGGGTGAGGATGGACAAAAATACCTCAAGCATAGAGGATGGAAATACCTCAAACAAATGACATTTCGCCTACGTGTTCCTCGACCATAACATGGCTGTGCTGACCCAGTTGAGCAAGAAAATTGGAAAAAAAACTCGATTTGAGGCTCAAATTTCTTCAAGCTCGATATCCAAGCGCTGAAATCGAAGTTTGGAGCATGGACGAGCAACGCTACCGGACTTCATCCAATCTTGTGTAGAGTTTGGGTATCATTCGGCGAACAACCAATTGCTTCTGTCGTACAGAGGTATAAATGGATGTGGTTATATGGGGACGCACTAATCTTTACAAAACGCGCAACCCGATAACAACTGGAGTTTGGACTCAAAGCCAGAGAATACATTTTTAAATAATTGATTTTCCAATTATTTAGGATCTGGCTAGCGTATTCATCTAGCAGTGCAGATGGTGGTGAAACCTTGGCAATAGAAGCTTGAAAACTTCATTTATTATATGCACTTTCTTCCTACCTCAGACTCTATTAACAATCTGTAATATTTTGGTTGTATTGAGGATGACAAGCAAATTTCATACTAATCTCTTTCTTTAGTAAGAGATGCAATGGTTGTTTTAGTAGATAATTTGTTTATGACTCATATAAAGTTGAAAGCATCATACCAACTGAGGATGAAAAGGCAGGAAGAAAACTTTATTTTTGCATGCATTGGCATGTTTCCAAGAAAACGAGTTTTCTCCTCATACTTACGCTTCTTTTTTTATGAGATTGACCTCCGATTAAGGCTGAAAGACTGTTTTTTCAATTTGCTGTGTTGCTAGCTGATTAAAACTAGCAACCTGAATAAGCGTTTAGGGGAGGATGTTCGTAAAATACATGGCAGTAAAATATCCTAAATTTAACCAGGATCTTGCACAGGATCCGACGACACGTCGGATTTGGTACGCGATCGCAACAGGAAATGATTTTGAAAGCCACGATGGCATCACAGAAGAAAATCTTTACCAAAAGATTTTTGCAACTCACTTCGGTCATGTGGCAATCATATTCCTGTGGGCATCAAGCTTGTTGTTCCACGTAGCCTGGCAAGGTAACTTTGAACAGTGGATGCAAGATCCTGTTCATATTCGCCCAATCGCCCATGCGATATGGGACCCCCACTTCGGTAAACCAGCAATAGATGCTTTTACCCAAGGCGGCGCTAACTATCCAGTTAACATTGCTTACTCTGGTGTTTATCACTGGTGGTACACCATCGGTATGCGGACGAACAATGATCTCTACATAGGTTCATTGTTCCTCCTGCTGTTAGCAGCAGTGTTCCTGTTTGCAGGTTGGTTGCACTTACAGCCCAAGTACCGTCCTAGCTTAGCTTGGTTTAAGAGTGCAGAACCCCGTCTGAACCACCACCTAGCAGGTTTGTTTGGTGTTAGCTCTCTGGCATGGGCAGGACATTTGGTTCACGTAGCAATCCCCGAATCTCGTGGTATTCACGTTGGCTGGAATAACTTCCTGACGACTCTACCACATCCGCAGGGATTGGGACCATTCTTCTCTGGTAATTGGGGTGCCTACGCTGCGAACCCAGATACGGGTGAGCATATATTTGGTACATCTCAAGGTGCAGGAACTGCAATTCTGACATTCTTGGGTGGGTTCCATCCACAGACTGAATCGCTGTGGCTGACGGATATGGCACACCACCACTTGGCTATAGCAGTCATCTTTATCATCGCCGGTCACCAATACCGCACTAACTTTGGGATTGGTCACAGCATCAAAGAGATGCTCAACGCCAAGAACTTCTTTGGTATCCAAACTGAAGGTCAATTCAACCTGCCTCACCAAGGACTGTACGATACCTACAACAACTCTCTGCACTTCCAGTTGTCTATTCACCTGGCAGCGCTAGGTACTGCTCTTTCCTTGGTGGCGCAGCATATGTACGCTTTGCCTCCTTATGCCTTCATCGCTAAGGACTACACGACCCAGGCGTGTCTCTACACTCACCACCAGTACCTCGCTGTGTTCTTCATGGTCGGTGCTTTCGCCCACGCTGGAATTTTCTGGATACGTGATTACGATCCAGAGCAAAATAAGGGTAACGTACTTGACCGGGTCATAAAGCACAAAGAAGCGATTATCTCTCACCTGAGTTGGGTTTCTCTGTTCCTAGGCTTCCACACTCTGGGATTGTACGTCCACAACGACGTAGTCGTTGCTTTTGGAACTCCTGAGAAGCAAATCTTGATTGAACCAGTGTTTGCTCAGTTTATCCAAGCTGCTCAGGGTAAGGCGCTGTATGGCATGAATGTACTGTTATCTAATCCAGATAGCCTTGCACACACTGCTTGGCCTAACCACGCAAACTTGTGGCTACCAGGTTGGCTGGATGCGATTAACAACGGTACTAACTCCCTGTTCCTAACCATTGGTCCTGGCGATTTCTTGGTTCACCACGCCTTTGCTCTGGGTTTGCATACCACCACGCTCATTTGTGTTAAGGGTGCGTTGGATGCTCGTGGTACCAAGTTAATGCCCGATAAGAAGGATTTCGGTTTTACTTTCCCCTGTGACGGTCCAGGTCGGGGTGGTACTTGCCAAACTTCCTCTTGGGAACAGTCGTTTTACCTCGCTATATTCTGGGCACTTAACACTGTTGGATGGGCCACCTTCTACTTCCACTGGAAGCATTTAGGAATCTGGCAAGGTAATGTGGCTCAGTTCAATGAATCTTCTACATATCTCATGGGCTGGCTGCGAGATTATCTCTGGGCTAACTCCGCTCAAGTCATGAACGGGTACAACCCCTTCGGTACAACTAACCTAGCTGTTTGGGATTGGATGTTCCTCTTCGGGCACCTAGTTTGGGCAACGGGTTTCATGTTCCTCATCGCTTGGAGAGGTTACTGGCAAGAGTTGATTGAAACTCTAGTTTGGGCACACGAACGCACTCCATTGGCAAATTTAGTCCGCTGGAAGGATAAGCCTGTTGCTTTGTCCATCGTCCAAGGTTGGTTGGTGGGTCTGACTCACTTCACAGTTGGATACATCTTGACCTACGCAGCATTCCTCATTGCCGGAAACGCTGGTAAATTCGGTTAAAGTTTTTGATTTTGATATCTTCTGACCTTTAGCTTCCCCTCTATCTGGATGGTACAGAGGGGAATTTCTTTTGCTCTCAAACAAGGCGCAAAGTGCAAAATCCCCTAGGGAGTGTTAACGCTGTTCCGCGAAATTCAAGAGTCCGCC
>NZ_QMEB01000029.1:0-19985 GCF_012912135.1 Brasilonema bromeliae SPC951
TTATAATTCTTAATAAGATTTCTCATTTCTTTAAATTGCTGAATACTCTTAAGCCTCTCTCGTCGTCAGGCTAAAAATTTCGGTTTTCTGCTGATGGGAAAAATAATACATAGCAAGAACATCAGGAAAATAGCTAGCTTGGAGTGACGACAATGGCATCTACTTGTGGATCCTTTCCGGATATTAAAAATCAATGGGCACGCTTATTTGTAGAATCCTTAGCCAATGAAGGGGTAATCACCGGGTTTCCCAATAGGACGTTTCGCCCTGACACTTCAGTAACCCGTGCTGAATTTGCTGTTATTATTGCTAAAACATTTACAAAACTTAAGAAAAAACGAGACTATATTCGTTTTATCGATGTTCCGACTCATCACTGGGCAGCAAAAGCTATTCAAACAGCTTATGCAATAGGATTTCTAAATGAGTTTCCTAACAATCGCTTCTTTCCTGACAATAGGATTTCGCGAGTCGAAGTTTTAGTAACTCTGGTAAAAGGCTTGGATATTGCCTCAAAGGTAAAACCTGAGGAACTTGCAACCCTTCAGGTCATTTATCAGGATACAGATCAGATTCCTGATTATGCAATGACTGATGTTGCAATTGCTACAAGTGCAGGTCTTGTAGCTAGTTACCCAAATACAAAATTACTCAAGCCCAATATACCAGCAACTCGCGCCGATGTAGCAGTTTCTGTGTATCAAGCACTTCTATTTCTGGGTGAGGTGCAAAAAATCCCCTCCGACTACCTTGTCGTCGCACCACAACCGCAAACTGAGTTAGAACACAAGTCATGATCAAGAAATTCGTTCGTGACGTTCTCTCCCGTGAGTTCTTGTGGGTATAACGGAAGATACTCGCCTCCACATAAAAGAAATGCTGTATGGCTCTAGAAAAAGTATTTTTAATACTACCAACAGATGAAATTGAGAACACTTTTATACTACACTAACTATCAGAAAGAAAATTTCTGAGATTGCCTCTATTTATCTAAAGTTAGCTGTATGAAGAAATTAATTAAGGGTCTGCGGCAGTTTAAGGCTAAGTATGTTAGTACGCACCAAGAACTCTTTGAACAACTATCTCAAGGTCAAAAACCCCGAGTGTTGTTTGTTACTTGTTCAGATTCGCGTGTAGACCCAAACTTAATTACACAAGCTGAATTAGGTGAATTGTTTGTTATCCGCAATGCTGGCAATATTATTCCGCCATATGGAGCAACCAATGGCGGTGAAGGTGCGACCATTGAATATGCAGTGCAAGCTTTAGGTATTCGACAAATTATTGTTTGTGGTCACTCGCATTGTGGTGCGATGAAAGGGCTATTGAAGTTATATAGCTTGCGAGACGAAATGCCGCTTGTTCATGATTGGTTAAAGTATGCAGAAGCAACCCGACGGTTGGTAAAAGACCATTACAGCCAATACGAAGGGGAAGAACTACTCGAAATTATGACTGCTGAAAATGTACTAACTCAAATTGAAAATCTGCGGACTTATCCAATTGTTCGCTCCAAGCTATACCAAGGACAACTAAATATTTACGCATGGATTTATAACATTGAGAAAGGAGAAGTTTTTGCCTTCGATCCAGAAAGTCATGCTTATGTCTTGCCTCAAAGTCAACTGAAAACTGATGAAATCGACGAGACACTTCTTACAGAAGATTTATTAAATGGTAATGCTATAGACAATAACATTTCTGAAAAACAAACGGTAGTTGAACAGCCTCAAGAATTTATCTTTGACGCGGATCAAAGGTTTCCAATAACACGACTTTCAAAAGACCAAATGGATCGAATTTACCGAGGTTCAAGAACAAACTGATTTGAGAAGACTCCTCATGCTAAAGATTTGTTAAGTAGAACTACTCCCTTCCCGGTTCAAGATTACCTAATCTTCTTCCTTTCTTGCTTCGTGTCCTATGCGCTAAGGCGCACGCTACGCGAACGCGTCTATGTCCTATGGCTAACGCCACGCTTCGCTATCGGACACGCTAGCCCCGAAGGGGGCGCTATGCCTTCGGCACGACTTCGTCTATCGCAAACGCTAACGTGGTTCATTTAATCGGTATTCTTTTGGCGGGAAGGGAGTAAGCGAATTTTGTAGGGTGGGCACTGCTAACTGTGCGCTCAAACCTTTATTTTCAGCTTGTGTGCAGTGCCCACCCGATAGCCGTAACGCGTGGCGTCAGCCATAGCGTTTTGAGAATGGTGCGAGATCTCAATCTCAGTCTAATTATTCTACTGGACTGGCTTTCTAGATACTTACAGTTTGAGCACTAGCGCCCAGCATAGCCAGCATAGATGGGTCAATTGAAATGCCCAAGCCCTCAGCGACACGACGACCGTAAGAAATATCTGCCCGGAAGAAGTGGCAAAGTTGACGCATTTGGATATCCTGTCTTGCTTGACTCAGACTACCAACGATGTTTTCAGCAAGACGCTGTTGCTGTTCAGGAGTTAGTAACCGATACAAATCACCTGCTTGAGTGTAATCGTCGTTTCCTTCACGATGATTGTAACGATCAACAGAGACATCACCCAGATGGATGGCTGGCTCTGCATAAGCTGGATTTTCTTTCGGCGTACCCTCAGCACTATTGGGTTCATAGTTAGGACCGCTACCACCGTTGTTTCCCAACGCCATAAAGCCATCTCGCTGGTAATGCATCACTGGACACTTGGGCTGGTTAACGGGTAGTTGCTGATAGTTACCACCCAAGCGATACCGTTGAGCATCTGGGTAAGATATGATGCGGGCTTGAAGCATTTTGTCAGGAGAGAAACTCACGCCGGGAACCACCGCACTAGGGCTAAAAGCGGCTTGTTCTACTTCGGCAAAATAATTCTCAGGGTTGCGATTTAGTTCTAGTATTCCAACTTCGATTAAGGGATATTCTGAGTGCTTCCAAACTTTCGTCACGTCAAAGGGATTGTCTGGATGTTTTGACGCTTGCTCGTCTGTCATCACTTGAATGCACATACGCCACTTGGGATAATCTCCTTGGGCGATCGCCTCAAACAAATCATGAGTCGCATGATCCGGATCTTCTCCTTTGATCTTGGTCGCTTCTTCTTCCGTCAAAGTTTGATGACCTTGCAGAGTCTTAAAGTGAAATTTGCACCAGACGCGATCGCCTTCAGCATTAATTAAACTGAAAGTGTGGCTACCGAAGCCGTCCATGTGTCGATAGGTTTTCGGAATTCCTCGATCTGAAAACAAGATCGTCACTTGGTGAAGCGATTCCGGACTGAGTGACCAAAAATCCCATCTTGCATTGTGATCTTTGGTATTGGTTTGGGGATTACGCTTTTGGGTATGGATAAAATCAGGAAACTTGAGTGGATCGCGGATGAAGAAAATAGGAGTGTTGTTACCTGTTATATCCCAGTTTCCCTCTTCAGTATAAAACTTGAGCGCAAAGCCTCTGGGGTCACGCTCGGCATCTGCTGAACCCCTTTCTCCGCCGACTGTAGAAAAGCGTAGGAGGACTTCTGTTTTCTTGCCAATCTCAGAGAAAAGTTTGGCTTTACTGTAGCGTGTGATATCATTAGTTACAGTAAAAGTACCGAAAGCTGCCGCTCCTTTAGCGTGGACAACCCGCTCAGGGATACGTTCTCTATTAAAATGAGCCAGCTTTTCGAGCAAATGGAAATCCTGCATTAATACAGGTCCACGTGCTCCAGCCGTGAGTGAATTCTGGTTATCACTAACAGGAATACCGTCAGCAGTTGTCAAATTTTGAGGTTCAGTCATGGGTACGAAAGTTCTCCATTAAGTTACTCAGATTGCCCTGCATGACATTTTGGTCAGCAGACAAACACTCACTTATAAAATCAAATAACTCGAACTCATATCGAGTACATATAAAAATCATAATCGTTATAACTATGATTTGCAACAAACCAACAGAAAATGAGTATTATTACTTGGATTCACTGATATGCAGCACCTCTTGTAACAACTTGCGTTCTTCAATGGGTAGTTCTAGCAAGACACGCCTGTCACCTTTTGTCTCCCGATAGCGGATAGCAGCATTGAGAAGCCGGAGGGGAATTTGGAACTCAGGGCGATTTCCTACTACTTCCTGCCAAACTTCCAGCCATGTTTGTGCTGCTTTGTCGCTTACCATTTCTGACATCAACGCACCGATGGTTTTTTCGCGGACAAGTCCCTGTGCTAATGCTGGGGCGACTTGGTGTTTGTTGTAAAGTTCAATTAGGGTTGTGATGCGGGTTTTCCATAACGCTACATCGTTTGTGCTGTTAAGGAGATTACGTAAAATTAACTCAGTATCGTCAGCAGAAGCTTTATCTGTAGACTCCATACGCTCAAGTGCGTTGTCTAATGCTGCGATGCCTTCCTCCCAACGATTTAGTCCTAGAATTGCGATCGCTCTGTTGAAGAAAACTGACGAAGATTGGTCGCCGAGTGCGATCGCGCGATCGCAGGACGCTAAAGCCTCCTCATGACGTCCGAGTATATCCAGTAACCAGCCTTTGCCGCCCCAGGCATTTGCATAATTGGGGTCAAGCGAAATCGCTTTGTCGTAAGATACTAAAGCTTCCTCATAGCGTTGTAGATTGTCTAGTACCCTGCCTCGCTCACGCCAAGCCCACTTATAATTAGGATCAAGCGAAATCGCACTGTCAAAAGATGCTAAAGCTTCCTCGTAACGTTTGAGGTTGGCTAGCACCAAGCCTCGCTCAACCCAAGCCCACTTATAATTGGGGTCAAGCGAAATTGCTTTGTCGTAAGATACCAAAGCTTCCTCGTAGCGTTGCAATTTTTTCAGCGACGAGCCTCGGTTAGCCCAAGCCCAAGCATAATTGGGGTTAAGCTCAATTGCTTTGTCATAGGATACCAAAGCTTCCTCGTAGCGTTGGAGGTTGTCTAACACGTCGCCTCGGTTAGCCCAAGTCCACTCATAGTTCGGGTCAAGCGAAATCGCTTTGTCGTAAGATACCAAAGCTTCCTCGTAGCGTTGCAGCTTGTTCAGCGACCAACCTCGGTCTGCCCAAGCCCACTTATAGTTCGGGTCAAGCGAAATCACTTTGTCGTAAGATACCAAAGCTTCCTCGTAGCGTTGCAGCTTGTCTAGCACATTGCCTCGGTTTGCCCAAGCCCACTTATAGTTCGGGTCAAGCGAAATCGCTTTGTCATATGATCCTAGTGCATCTTCGTAGCGTTGAAGTTTGTCTAGTACATCACCACGTTCTCCCCAAACCCGCTTAATATTTGGTGGATCAAGTGAAATCGCTTTGTCATATGATGTCAAAGCATCTTCGTAGCGTTGAAGCTTCTTCAAAACGTCCCCTTGTTCACACCAAACTTGTGCATCATTGGGGTCAAGCTCAATTACTTTTTTAAAGGATGCCAATGCTTCTTCGTAGCGTTGGAGAAAGTAAAATGCCGCTGCTCGCCCACCCCAACTGTTCTCATCATTGGGGTCAAGTTCAATCGCTTTGTCAAAGGATGCTAAAGCTTCCTCATAGCGTTTGAGGCTACCAAAGCAACGTCCTTGTGCGAACCAATCCTTTGCTTGACCGCGAATTGTTACTAGTTTCTCTGCATATCGCAAAGCATTCACATAGTCTTTCTTTTCACGGCAATTTTCATACTCCTGCCAGTACGCCGCCACACGAGGATCTTCATCATCATCTTCCATTGCTTGAAGTGCATAAAGCACATATTCTCGTTCCACTACAGCATCAGGTGGAAGCGGTTCTAGACGTTGCTGATACCTGGAATGATTTTGTTCGTCAGCAAAATCATCAATTCGCGCTTCATTGAACTGTTGTCCTAAATCATCAAACCATCCATTATTCCTGATTTCATTAATATCCTGTCCCAACCGCTGTTGCAACTCTGTGCGCGTATACCAAATTCGCAAAAAGTCAATAAATAATCGTATTGGTTCATCTCGCTGCTTCTTTACCTCCAAACAAAATCGCATCAGCGGTTCGTGCAGTTCATAAAATGACTCACGCCCAATAAATTCAGGAGTAACGTAGCCCTTCTGGTGCAAATCCTTAAGTTGACTTGATGCTGTCTGATGAGTCATAAAACAGCGTTGGGCAATCTCCTTAACAGTAACAGCACGGCGGCGGTCTGCCAGAAACTCAATAATTTTTCTTTGCTGCTGCGAAAGCCAAGACATCCGCGCTTGATAGTAAGGTGTCAAATCATCTAGCATCCGCATGAACGGTTCTACCAGTTCATCTAGCAACTTGCGCGTGAGGAACTGGGAGAAAATAACGTAGATGCGGGGGTTTCCACCAGAGAGGTGATGGATGGCGCGGATGCGATCGCGTCCCGTTGCCGTTTTAATAAAATCTTCTAGTTCTTTATCCCCTTCTAATTGGGCAATATGCCTCAACAAATCCACAGCTTCATCTAGCGTCAACTCCTCTAAATGGTGATAATAAAAGAAGTTATAGAAGGGGTCATCTTTACGGATAATTCCATCAAACAAACTTTGTGCTGTTGCCAAAATTGTTAAAAATGAATAATTCTGTATATAAGCCCGCAGTTGCTTTTGCCCAATATCACCTAAGCCGTTAAATACATCATCTAAATTTTCCATCAACAGCAGCAGCGTGCGTTGACCAACAAATTCTCTGAGCAATGCTGCAGCTTGAAGTTCAGCTTCTTGTTGCGATAACTGATAAAGTGCTTCAACTTGCTGATTTAACTTAGCATTATATTCTGCTGGATATTCTTTTTGTAGCGCTCGAAATATCCGCAGTAGCAAATCTAAAAACGATGTAACGCCCCACTCTTCCTCTCTCAACCATGCGATGACTAACTTATCCTGTAAGTCTTCCATTTTGGAGACGCGGTGATACATCAGTGTTATCATGTGCGTTTTTCCGATACCGCGCATCCCCAGCAACAGGCGAAAATGTTTATTTGCTGTCAGCGCACTTTCACGAATCAATCCAACTAAATAATCTGCTAACTGATGACGCTGGACAAAAATTGTTTCCAAAGTTTCTGGCGTCATCAGACTAGGGGTGAAGCGAGAGAGGAAGGTGCTTTTCATCTTTTCAACCTCTCAATAAGTTCCAGTAACGTTGAATCAGCCCATAGCGAAAACCATATCCTTCACTTTGTCGAATAATATAGTAATCACGTTCCAAGAGTCTTAATACAGTCCGTGCTATTTCTTTGTTTTGTGTTTCTGGCTCTTGTTTAAGATTCTGAAACAACTCATCAAATAACAAAGGTTCGTTTGAAACTGCCAAAAGATCAAGTAAATTTAGAGCATAAAAACGTTGCTCGTCATTATAGTAATTATCAATCCGTTCTCGATAATGATCCATCTTCCAAGGATTGAGCGGATCTAATAAACAATCTTCGATAGTTTTAGTTATAGTTGCTTCATTGACAGTACCGCCCCGCATTTTTAGTTTAATAATCAAGTGGTGGATGTAGAAGGGAATGTCATCCATTGCTTCAGCAATTGCAGCAGCACTTACCCATGAATCAGTCGTAGAAATATTTTCTCCTAAAAGTAATTTCTGGGCTAAACCAATAGCATCAACATGAGATAATGGCGGAATATCTGCTGAATACATATCATTTGTCGGCTCATTGGTGTATCCTTCTTTTTTCAAAGAAGCAATCACATGATGCAAGCCAATAGAACCTGTAAACACCATCCTGACATCGGGATACATCTGACGGATGGAACGCAATGTATCCAAAACTTCCATCGCTGCTTGATTACCGATATTACCCAACATATATGGAACTTCGTCCCAAAGCAGAATGACTTTGCGTTCTTGATTCTCAACTAAATCGCCTATAGTTTTTGTGAGTAATATTTTCCAGTGGGGAGCAGCAAATTCAGGTAACTTAACACCCATAGCTTCTGTACCACTTATTTGTGTCAATAGCTGGCGGGTGCGTCTTGCTGTTCGTCGCAAGCCGCTTAAGTATTCTTCAACATCTTGCAAAATAGTCTCAACAAATTCTAGGGGCGATCGCACTTTCTCCAAGTCATGGTAAATAGGTAACTTATCCTCTGGAGCTTCTGCTTCCATTTTCTTAATGATGCAAGTTTTACCCATCCGCCGTTCTGCATTCAGCATCAGGCTTTGTCTGTCCAAAATTTCCCAAAACTGCTGAATGAGCTGATCTCGTCCAATCACCTCATTTGGAGAAATTTGCCCTCCAGGGTTAGCCCTTAGTTTTAACGGTATCACCATATCTACACCTCCAAATATACGTCAATATTAACGTACGTAATTTTTAAGGTACGAAAGAAAACATGATTATGCTCAAACCATTTTTTACGGAGAATGCGACAAAGTGAGGGAGTGAGGAAGAAAACTATTTTAGTGTTTTATTATACTTATTATTGTTACCTACTTAGTTGTTTGCAAATATATTCACAAATAGGACTAAAAAGTTAGTTTTTTACAAAAAATCGTTCTCTTTTGTGATAAAGAATACTAAAGCTCTCTCTTATTTCGGGAAACTTTTGTATATAAATAATTACTATAAATAAAGTCAAAGTATGTTATTTTTAGCCGTTTGAATAATCTCCCTTTATCATCAATTTTGTTTATAGACAAGCGTATATGCTACCGTAATCAATTTAATTACCAAATTATTGTGAGGCTTTTAGAAAAAAATTTTTAATTAAATCAAAAACTGTCAGATAGCCAAAATGCTCATTTTTGTAAGGTTCTTGACTTGAAATAGGAGTTTAAGTTTGATAAATTGACCAAGGATTCATCTAAAACCTGATCCCCAAACATCTGGGTTTGTGATAGTCTGTTGCAGTTACGCAAAAAGTGAAAGCAGAACGAGTTGAAGTTTTTTTTTTAAAGATCTATCACTCATCAGTGGTGCAAATTAGTAACCTCTGTTCTTCAGTCGCTTTAACATTCGGACGCATGAATCAAAAACATTTGTGGACTGTTGTCGCTGTCTTTTCTACTGTTTTTGGGACACAATCTGTAGGTCGCGCCCAAACGACCAAGGAAACGTCTCCAAGTTCGCCACTTGCTTCTGGTGAGGTGGTGAAAGTAGGAGAGTATAAATCCCCTGCGGAAAACCCTGCTTCTAATGCTGTGATGACTGAAATTCACACTCATGAAGTGGCAGGACGTCAAGCGGCAACACTCTATATTCGTAAAATCCCGGTTCTTACGTTTGTGGGTGAAAATGTTGGTCAGAAGCCAACTGCAAGTGCCCAGACAAAAGTTGGTGCATTTAGTGATGAAAATGACACAAAGCTTGAGAGCACAAATGCAAGCAGCCCAACAAACGTAGTATCAATTGGGGACAGCGTATATGTCAAAAACCAACCTAACTCTACTAAGGATGACCCAGTTCAGAGAGCTTCAGTAGTAGCCGCTAAGATAAACCAGCTCATCTGGGACAAAGTGGACGCTAACAAGATTACGGTGAGTTGGATAGCCGGAGGTGAGTCCACCGCAAATGAAGCCCAGAAAAATGACCAAGCTGGTCAGCAATCAGTACAAGGTCGCTATATTATTAAGGCAAATGGCGACGAAATTGTAGAAATCGATGATCATACATGGCTAGCAGATACAACCAAAGATCGAGCTAAAGATGCTCTGCAAGCAACCAATCGTCTGCGGAGATTAGTAGGTAAAGCATCTCCCCTGAATGAGATTGCTAACTTACCCGCAAAAGCCCTGGTACAAATACCAAAAATCTCCGTGTCAAATTTGCCAGAACAGATAGTCAAAGGACTAAAAGGAGTAGCTTCCTATTATGGCTATGATGGTTCTGGCAACCGCACTGCTACTGGTGAAAGGTTTAATCCAGAAGGGATGACTGCTGCCCATCGCAGCTTACCTTTTGGGACGCGAGTCCGTGTGACCAACACTCGTAATGGTCGTTCAGTAGTGGTTCGGATTAATGACCGAGGACCATATATTCGGGGTCGAATGATTGACATTTCTGTTGGTGCAGCGCGGATTTTAGGAATGATGGGCAGCGGTGTTGCACCTGTGC
This sequence comes from Brasilonema bromeliae SPC951, assembly GCF_012912135.1. Lineage (GTDB taxonomy): Bacteria > Cyanobacteriota > Cyanobacteriia > Cyanobacteriales > Nostocaceae > Brasilonema > Brasilonema bromeliae. The sequence goes on from NZ_QMEB01000029.1 coordinate 9,999, forward strand.
GGATAGAAGTGTTAGGAAGGTAAGAGTAGGTAATGAGGAGGCAGAGTATGCTCTTGGGAGTTCCCGCAAGCACCTGCCTTGCAAATGAGGAGGATGAGGAGAATGAAGAAGTCATTTCTTCCCCTGCTCCCTAACTCCTCCTCAATGCTCTTAGCTGGTGGTCTACTCCTCAATTTCAGATATAAACTACTGGGGAGAGATAGACAACACTAGGGGTATTTTTGTGCGCCTGTTAACAACAGTCGCAGCTTTACGCTGCTATTTAGCTCAACACCGTTTTAAAAACCAGCTTGTGGATCAAGCGCAGCTGTTGGCATTTGAGGTGACTGCTCGATCCAAGACAGCAGTTGGTTTGGTTCCCACGATGGGAGCGTTGCATGAAGGTCATTTAAGCTTAATTCAACGGGCGCGGCAAGAAAATGCCATAGTGATTGTTAGTATCTTCGTGAATCCGCTACAATTTAGTCCAAACGAAGATTACCAACGCTATCCTCGCACAAGAGAGCAAGACCAATTATTTTGCGAACAAGCAGGGGTAGATGCAATTTTTGCTCCGACTCCGGAAGAGATGGGAGTTGCCCAGAAGATTGTACAAGAATCAAAAGTTACACAAGTTATCCCGCCATCTGCTATGATATCTGGCTTGTGTGGTCGTACTCGGCTGGGTCACTTTCAAGGTGTAGCTACGATTGTAACCAAGCTTTTCAACTTGGTACAGCCTGATCGAGCTTACTTTGGTCAAAAGGACGGTCAGCAACTTGCTGTTATTAAACGGCTAGTGGCTGATTTGAATTTTCCAATAGAGATTGTTGCTTGTCCTACCGTGCGGGAAGCATCAGGTCTTGCTGTAAGCTCTCGTAACCAATATTTGACCGCGACGCAAAAGCAACAAGCATCTGTGTTGTATCGTGGTTTGCAATCAAGCCAAGCAGCTTTTCGCGCAGGAGTTCGTGATGCAAAAGCCCTGATAGCGGCGGTACGGCAAGAAGTGGCAATGTTCAGTTCTGTTTTAGTGGAATATGTTGAATTGGTTGAACCAAATACGTTGATGCTTATAGAAGAAAAAGTTGAGGAGGAAGGAATGCTCGCGGTCGCCGCTCGCCTTGGTTCTACACGTTTGATTGATAATATCATTCTGCACGATCGCCAACCCATCATTGCCATAGACGGACCTGCTGGGGCTGGAAAATCTACTGTCGCTCGTCAAGTCGCAGCAAAGCTGGGATTAGTGTATTTAGATACAGGAGCAATGTATCGTGCTATCACTTGGTTGGTGCTGCAAAAGGGAATTGCTTTAGATGATGAGTGTGCGATCGCAGAATTAGCTAATCACTGTGTCATTCAACTATCTCCCGGCAAAGACTTACAAACACCAGTGCAGGTTTGGATTAACGATACTGATGTCACCCAAGCAATTCGTACTCACGAGGTGACATCTAAAGTATCGGCGATCGCCGCTCAAAGTGCTGTACGTCAAGCACTCCTTAAACTACAGCAAAATTGGGGTAAAAAAGGTGGTTTAGTTGCAGAAGGGAGGGACATAGGTACCCAAGTTTTCCCTGATGCAGAAGTAAAAATCTTTCTCACTGCCTCTGTCAGCGAGCGTGCTCGTAGACGCCAGCAAGACTTTCAAAAACAAGGTCAACCAGAAGTCAGTATAGAGCAGCTGGAAAAGGACATCGCTGAACGCGACAGGAAAGACAGCACTCGCAAAGTTTCCCCCCTGCAAAAAGCAGCAGATGCTGTTGAAATTAGGACGGATGGCATGAGTGTTTCTGAAGTCACAGAACAAATTGTTGACTTTTACACCAATTTGCGGTAATTCTAAAAGACAATGAGGTGCAAGCAGGCTAAGCCTGCTTGCACCTCATTTTAGACGTGTTGTCGCATATTTCCTCATTCCAACCGAAATACTCTAAATAGCTGCTTTGACAGGCATTTGTTAAAATCTTGGGTATATTATGCATGACCTGCGGAATAAACTCATTGAGTGCTTTTACTCATAATATTGATTATGTTTCAAGCCACCAAGTGAATTGAAACCTCAAGCATTGCTAAACCATGTAAACTTGATCTGCAAAACACTGACAAGCGCCTAATGACGATGAAATTATCTGTAAAATTCGACTTTGAGGATGAGAAGTATAATGCACCAGCTTCTCAAGTCATCCCTTGGTGTCAGATGATTAATCCTCGCTATGGCACAAATGGCTTACAGCCTCACGGTTTGGCAATTAAACTGGATAATGCTCAAGCTGTAGGTTTTCAATCCGATGACAATTGGCATGAGCTAGAGCATGAATTTAGCTCTGGAGTCGAAACGGTTTATCTCACTACCACTCCTCGCATAGTCGTCGTGCGTCGGGGACCATTATCTGTTAAAGACCGAGAAACTGGTGTGAAATTGGGTACACTCAAAGACAATTATGATGCTTTTTTAGCAGACAAACTTAAATTTAAAACATTTACTCGCTATTTAATTTATTTAGTAGGAGAAGATAAAAAGTTTTTAAATGAATCACCTCTACAGTTAACTCTGAATGGAGCAGCTGGAGCAAGTTTCAGCAAGGCTTACTCTGAGTACCAACAAGGTAAAGTCACTAGCGGGTTCGTTGCTGAACTAGAAAGGGCTTATGCTGGATACCGCAAGCAGCCTCTGACACCAAAAGGCGCACTATTCCACGCTCACGGAATTTTTTGCCCTATTATCAACTGTGAAGAAAGAGGAATTGAACCTAACACAGTTTTGGTCGCTTCAACTGTAGACTACAAACATCCCACAGTTTCCACCTTAACAGAGTACCTAATTGCTTCCGACTCCCAAGAATCTGAAATTATCTCTAAGACTTTTGAAGAGTATAAGGACTTTGGAAAGGAAGCTATGAAAGCAGAAACTCCTCGAATGGAAATGGCAGGGGTTTCTAGTTCCTACGTTTATCCGGATGAAGATGATTATGCTTATCCACCGTATTAGTAACAGGGAATAAAGAAGCAGGGAGAGAGGGAGAGAAGGAGAAAAGGCTCTTCACGTGGATCAATCTTCTCCTGGGTACCCTGCCCCCTTTTCCCCCGCTTCTTCGCCCCCTTGCTTGTTTTGGTCAATGTTCAGCTAAGTTTAATTGAATTTCTGTAAAAGCCTCTTTAACGGGAAAAGTCAGCAGCTGACAGTATCGATGCTTGGCGATGGAAGCTCAGAAAGCCTCTTGAAGCTAATATCTCTAGGTCTTGAAGTGTTAAAGATAACTGTGTACATAGATGCGATACGCTGCACTGACCATTACAAGCCAGTAGAATCTCACCCATTCGAGATCCTATTGGCTTGATCTGCAACTGATTTGTGGAAGACATTGTCAAAAGGAGATAGTAGTTACCTTGAAGCCCAGATTCAGGCACCCGACCTGAATTCAAGGTTGTGAGCAGATTATCCGGCGAATGCCGGAAAAAGACAATGCGATTTCCTGCTGGTAGTAAAAATTGCGCGGCGGCTGTGTTTGCCAGTAAATATTGAATACCTGGTTGAGATTCTGAGTATTTAGCACTGTGCAGGTTTTGGGCAAGAGATTTACCAGCATGCTAAGACGAAATGAACGATGGAGCATCCTGCCGATGCCAAGCCCAGGCGTCTGAGCCAAAAATACTAGGCGCTGATGCTCTAGGGGGGTTTGAAACTGTAACTTGATATCTGGACAAAGCTACCATTTGCTATACATTTTTGGTAGCTTTTAAATTTTTGTACGGTATCTGGAATAATCTCTAAAAAATCAAAGGTGTCCAATTTTTAATTTTGCATTAGAAAAGTGAGATTCACTGATGTACAAAATGTTCAAAATTTTGCTTTTTCTGTAGAAAATTTTGGTAGTCGTAAAATTTCTCAGTCTCTAGTTCTACTTAGGTTGGCAATTTCTCTTCTGGAAGATGCTTTTCGCCATACTCGTCAAATAAGTCAAACACAAGTTGGCGCTTGGTTATTATCCCAATTTCAGCAATAATTTAGCATAACTCTAATGTAAGTTTTACCATCTAGAATCCACAATTCAAGATGAGTTATCACCCATTTAATTTACATAGAGTTAGGAGCAAGACGACTTGCTAGCAGTGGTTTTCTTGATGCGTGAATTTTGAGATTGCTTCGCTTCCCGCCACGGCTATGTCCTCTGGACACGCTGCGCGAACGCCTCGCGGCTATGTCCTCTGGACACGCACTCGCGTTCGGCTCGCAACGCTGAGTCCTTCGGGCACGCGCAAGGGACGCGATTTTGAATTTTGAATTGTTTACCCCCTGGCTTGTTGAACCAGGAGTATTGTGAGAAAAATAGACATCAGCTTACAACCGCTGAAGCAAGTTTAAACCGTGAGTATCTGTACCACAGGTGTTCAAAAGACTATATTCATAAGCCAATTGTTCCACTTGCATCGATTCTCTCTCACTCGGTTTCCAAGGGTTGGGGTTGTTGTAGGCGTAAAAAGTTTCAACACCGTCAATCCCCGCTTCTGCTGCAGCGGGTATCAATTCAAAGTGCGATCGCCTATAACGAGCTGGGTGAGCAAGTACTGCTAATCCTCCTGCTTTTTGAATGGCGGAAATGACGTTAGCTGCTTGATACTCTTCACCTGTAGTAATTCTTCTTTGAATGTAAGGTTTCATGCTTGAATGTTCTGGATTAAAAGCATAACCCAAAATATGAACTTCAATATTTAAAAGATTGGCATGAATTTCTACACCAGTCCAAAGAATGGGAGCGTTTGCACCAGGGTTGTTCCACCTCCAGTTCTCTAACCAACTTTGAGCCGCCTGGTAGCCACCTATACCATGATGGTCAGTAATGGCAAGACCTTTTAAACCGATGGCGATCGCCTGTTCCATCAATGCACTCGGTTGCAACCTGCCATCTGAGTGGACAGTATGCATATGAAAGTTAAAATAGGTTGGGCAACTTTTTGCATCGATGCTCTGGAAGACTTGCTTTAATTGCTCCCTAGAGGTAAACACTTCAACGATATTGACAGTCATAACCCCCTCTTTTCCAAAATTGGTGCTTTTTTACACTAAAACACATGACACCAACAGCCCAGAATGAACCAGCACCGGTGTGAAGTGTTGGTTGCTACTTTCTGGGCATCATTAGCAAAATTTTTCAATATGTTAAGACTACGTTAGCAAATTCAAAGGCTAGCGATCATGCGTATTTTCGATTTCTTTTATAAGAAAGAGTAAGGAATGTTGCATCAAATCTCCGTTTAATCTACATTTCGTAACACTCGTAGATATTTAGTAAATATTAAAAATCAAACAAATAAGTACTTTCAAAGACCAAAAATAAAGACTTTATGTTGTATAAATCGATTCACTTATATTGGTAATCCAATCAATTCACCTGAGCCAGTGATGACCTCACCAATTGTAAAGGTTGTAACGTTTTGTGACTCAAAGTAGGTTATTGCTTGCTGTACCTGATGAGGAGGTACAAGTAGCACAAATCCAATCCCCATATTGAAAGTGTTATACATAGCTTGGGAACTCACAGATCCAGTTTGTGCTAACCACTGAAACACAGGTGGAATAGACCAATCACAGATTATTTTAATAGCTTGATCTTTACCCAAACAACGGGGCAAGTTTTCTGGTAAACCTCCACCCGTGATATGAGCCATACCGTGAATTTCTAATCCTGCTTGACGTGCACTCAGTACGGGTTTAACGTAAATACGCGTGGGTGAGAGGAAAACTTCTCCTAATGTTTGATCACCAAATATTTCTAAACGATCATTCCATGAAAATCCCGTTTGGCTGACAATTTTCCTGACCAAACTAAAGCCATTGCTATGTACGCCAGCGCTAGCGAGTGCGATCGCCACATCCCCCACTTGTACCTGGGAACCATCCAGCATTTGGCTTCTTTCGACAATTCCTACACAAAACCCAGCCAAATCATACTCACCCGCCTGATAAAAACCTGGCATTTCGGCGGTTTCTCCTCCCAGTAAAGCGCAACCCGCCTGCTGACACCCAGAGGCTATACCTGCAACAACTTGCGTGAGCTGCTCTTTATCTAGCTGACCTGTTGCCAGATAATCTAAAAAGAATAGCGGTTCTGCGCCAGATGTCAGCACATCATTGACGCACATTGCTACCAAATCAATTCCAACGCTGTTGTGACGGTTGAGAACGTGAGCGATTTTTAGTTTAGTACCTACACCATCAGTCCCAGAAACCAAAACAGGTTCTTTATAACCACTTGGTAGTTGAAAGCAGCCACTGAAGCCACCCAGTCCACCAATGACTTCTGGTCTAAAGGTGCTATGAACCAAATTACGAATTTGATTTACAAACTCTCGACCAGCTTCAACATCAACTCCTGCATCCTTGTAATCCATGAGTCAAAACATCGCTATCACTTCAAGTTACTAAAGTTTACAATCAATCGTCCAAAATTTTTTACTAATGACTAATGACCAATGACTAATGACTTCAAAATACCTCATCTTCAATACCGCGCCACCATTCCCCCAAGTTCATAAAATCTCGGTGAATGTCTTCTAACTGATGAAAATACTCATTGTCTGAAAGTGTCGCTCGACGTTCTTGAAGTTTCTTCAGTCGCAGTTGCACCAATAGCCAAGGTTTGCTGATACTATCAGTTGCTTCCATGTATTGCGCGAGTTCGGTACTATCCATATGCTTTTTAAAATTGTAGATTTTGGATGGAGTTTTCTAAAAGATAGCCAGGAACTTGGTTTCTGGCTCATAGCTTAAGTCTACTCAAGTAGACTCAAAACCAAGTCACCGAAATAATTTAGTCGTCTTGAGACGACTTGAGTTATTAGCCTAGGGTTTTAAACCCTAGGCGGTTGTTGGGACTAATGCAAAATCTCAGTTAAAACAAACTCAAGCTATGCAAGAGAAACTTGTTTGCAGACGAGTTTTGCCAGCTTATTTAGCTGCGTTGGCGTATTGTTCGGCTACAAAGTCCCAGTTAATCAGCTCGTTCAGGAAAGTATCCAGGTAATCTGGACGACGATTTTGGTAATCCAGATAGTAGGCGTGTTCCCAAACATCAGCGGTTAACAAAGGAGTTTGACCGTTTGTGATCGGGTTAGCAGCATTTGGTGTTTTCACAACCTTGAGTTCGCCGTTATCCAGCACTAGCCAAGCGTAACCACTGCCAAACTGAGTAGCACCAGCTTCTTTGAATTGTTTTTTGAATTCATCTAAGCTACCAAAGCTGGCATTGATTTTTTCGGCTAGTTCCCCAGAAGGAGCACCAGCGCCTTTTTTCAAGCCATGCCAGTAGAAGGTATGATTCCATACCTGAGCTGCATTGTTGAAGATACCAGTTTTCGCTGAGTCATTAACAGTCGCCAATACGATTTCTTCGAGTGACTTGTTGGCAAGTTCTGTACCCTCAATCAGTTTGTTGAGGTTAGTGACGTAACCAGCGTGGTGCTTGTCGTGATGGAACTTTAGAGTGTCACTTGAAATCAATGGAGACAGAGCGTCGTAATCGTATGGTAATGGGGGAAGTTCAAATGCCATTGTGTAAATCCTCTCTTTAGCGTTTTTCAGTTTAGAGCTTATGGGGTAGCTCTGGAAAAAAATACCCGTGCTAAGCAGTTCTTACAGCTTGGCACTGCGTGATAAAACTTAAACAGTTTGATTCTACTAGCAAATGTGGCATCAATAGCCTCATGCATAGGTAGGATATGTTCGAGATTGCGAATCGCCCCTTGCAGTCAACATTTCTACTAATGACTGGAAGCTTCTAAGAACTGACGTTAGAATCACAAACAAGGTTTGAATCAGAAAGATAACAACTATGAAGACTGCTGAAAAATTGGCTGCGGGTTGGCTACTAACACTCGGATTCATGTTTTTGTCGCTCTCAGCCTCTGCTGTAATGCAGAAAAATGCTATGGAGAGGCCTATCGAACCAAGTCTAAGACCGGTTGTCGCTCTTGATGAGTCTAATGAAGATGCAAAATATGTACTTGATAATACTGCTTTTAATGGTCTAATTTTTGGCGTACCTACCTCAGTATTAGGAGTATGGTTAGCATTGGGAGTATATCGTAAAACTCAGCATGAGAGGAAGGCGATTAAGGCACAGACAAATGACCAGCTGCAATCCGCCTTCTATCGTATGATTCACGAAAATAATGGGCGCATCACTCTTATGAGCTTTGCAATGCAGTTACAATTGCCACCAGCAACTGCAAAGCAATATTTAGACGAGCAAGCTAAAGTATTTAATGCTAATTTTAAAGTAAGCGAAGAAGGGGGAGTCTCTTACCATTTTGATGTTTAAAGAACAAATTGGCTAAATAGTGTACCCCATGACACGAATTTTTTTGAGTTTAGCAGCCCTTTTCGCGGGTTTATCAGTTGCTGCAGGCGCGTTTGGTTCCCATGCCTTGCGGGATAAAATCAGCGATCGCTCCCTAGAAATTTTTGAAGTCGGCGCTCGTTATCAGATGTATCATGCCTTAGCGCTGCTAGTGGTGGGACTACTCCTCAGTCGCATCGAGTCACCTCCAGCTACTATGATCGCAAGTGGATGGCTGTTCATCATTGGTATCGTCATTTTTTCAGGGAGTTTATATGCTTTGAGCTTAAGTGGTGTTAAATCTTTGGGAGCGATCGCTCCATTAGGAGGAGCAGCATTTCTTGCTGGTTGGGGCGCTTTAGCTTTTGCTGCTTGGAGTTTGAAATAATTCTGATTCCACAACTAGTACCGCAATCATTACAACGCAAAACTCTTGCGATGCGAGAGTTTTGTTTGTATCAAAAACTGTTATGGTACATTTGCGCTCGCCCCCGTGGGGCGGGTGCTCTGCCTTGTATAACCAGGTTTTACTAAACTCATAAAATGTAACTTTTCAGACATCTTCTGAAATCAGAACTAAGTAGTACATTTATACCAATAGTTAAGAGATCTCTTTGAGATGATATTTGGAGTGGAATCGGCGACGCTATGCTGTATACAACACTACAAAGTCTTGTGACTTTATTTGGATTTATTCCTCATGGACATTGCTATCTCTGGAAGACACAATTAGTTTCGGTTCATGTCATATCCGATGCTTTGATTGCGCTTTCCTATTATTCAATTCCAATCTCGCTAGCGTATTTTATCAACAAGCGTAACGATTTCCCCTTCATCGGCATAGTTTGGCTTTTCGGGGCATTCATCTTTGCTTGCGGTACCAATCATCTGATGGAAATTTGGACGCTTTGGTATCCCACTTATTGGCTATCAGGATGGTTGAAAGTTGTCACTGCTGTGATCTCAGTATACACAGCGCTGGCGCTTGTGCCATTGATCCCAAAAGCACTTGCTCTCCCCAGCCCAGCACAGCTAGAGGCTGTCAACCGTGAACTACAACAACAAATTGCAGAGCGCCTCCTTGCAGAAGAGGCTCTGCAAAAAGCTAACGAGGAGTTACTTAAAAGAAGCCAGTCGCGGCTAGAGTTAGCTCAAAAGGTTGGAAGAATTGGAACCTTTGAATGGAACATTCAAACAATGGAGGCGATGTGGACGGAAGAATTTGAAGCTTTGTACGGACTCGCCCCTGGTGGTTTTGGCAATAGATATGACAACTGGGTGCAAGCAGTTCATCCTGGTGACTTGGCTAGAACAGAACAAGAAATTCAACGTGCTATCAATGAAAGCTCAGAATTAGATACTGAGTTTCGCATTGTTTGGCAAGATGGGAGTGAACGCTGGATTGCAGCCAAAGCTCAAGTCTTTAGTGATGACACCGGAAAGCCTTTGCGGATGATTGGTGTCAATATGGATATTACGGAACGCAAACGAGCAGAGCAGAAAATTCGCGAACAAGCTGCTCTGTTAGATATAACAAAAGACGCTATTGTTGTTCATTCTTTAAACGATAACAAAATTCTATATTGGAATAAAGGTGGCGAGAGTCTCTATGGATGGAAAGCAGAACAGGCATTAGGTCAGGATGCCAATATTTTATTATATGATG
>NZ_QMEB01000029.1:19995-36040 GCF_012912135.1 Brasilonema bromeliae SPC951
GAAGATGCTAAGAAAACAGTTACAATGACAGGTGAATGGCATGGAGAATTGCATCACTTCACACAGTCCAACAAGAAAATTATTGTCTCAAGTCGGTGGACTCTCATGTGTGACTGGTCAGAGGAATCAACATCAATTCTGACTGTAAATACTGATATCACAGAGAAGAAAGAACTTGAAGCGCAATTTCTGCGCGCACAGCGTTTGGAGAGTATTGGTACACTTGCGAGTGGTATTGCCCATGATTTAAATAATGTGCTAACACCAATTATTGCTTCTGCTCAACTTCTTCTACATGTAGAATTCTCTGAACAGAAGAGGCAGAGATATTTGACAATAGTAGAATCAAGCGCAAAACGGGCGGCTGCTTTAGTCAAGCAAGTTCTACAGTTTGCACGAGGATTTGAAAGTCAGCGCACTATTGTTCAACTTGAGCATTTACTTCAGGAATTTAAGCAAGTGACTCTTGAGACATTTCCTAAATCCATCGAAATTTGCATGAACATAGCACCCGCCCTTTGGACAGTTTTAGGAGATGTTACTCAACTGCAACAGATTTTCATGAATTTTTGCGTTAATGCCCGCGATGCAATGCCAAATGGCGGTACCCTGAATATCTCTGCAGAGAATATTCTCATTGATGAAAATTTTGTCAGGATGAATCCAGATGCCAAAATTGGTTCCTACATTGTAGTTACTGTTTGTGATACGGGAATTGGCATTTCTCCAGAAATAATAGATAGAATTTTTGAGCCATTTTTCACGACTAAGGAAGTGAGTAGAGGTACAGGATTAGGTCTTTCAACAGTGTTTGGTATCACCAAAAACCACGGCGGGTTTATTAAAGTGTATAGCGAAGTTGGACAAGGAACCGAATTTAAGGTGTACTTACCAGCACTGGAAGGAAGCGTTTATCAGCCAGTAGAAGATATTGAACTATTTACAGGAAATGGAGAATTAATTCTGTTTGTAGATGACGAACTTGCTATTCAAGAGATTAGCAAGACTTTACTTTCAACACATAACTATAAGGTTATGACTGCTAGTGATGGAATTGAGGCGATCGCACTCTACGTCGAACATCAACAACAAATTCAAGCAGTGGTGACAGATATAATGATGCCATCTTTGGATGGTATGAATACCATTCGTGCTTTGCAGAAAATTAACCCATCTGTAAAAATCGTTGCCATTAGCGGACTGTCATCAAACAAAAGGATGGCCCAAATGTCTGGGATTGGTGTGAAAGCGTTTTTGTCTAAGCCTTACACAATGCAGGAATTACTCAAAACCTTACACTCGGTATTGAACGTTAAATAGTCATACTACTCCTTTTCCTCGTTCCCTGGCTCTGAACGGGGATGCATAACTAAAGGCTCTCTCTACCTCCAATTATATTGAGGCAGAACCTCCTTTCGCTGACATCTTGCACCTGGTCAAACAAATGTTAAATTCATTACATATTATTTGACGCAGTGTTCTCGTCCGCCTGGGACTATAAGTCGCGCCGCTTATAGCCGAAGTCCATTTTAATGGACTAGTAGTCCTTAATCGTTAAAACCCGTGTTTTTGTTTTCTGTAAAACGCTTATTCAACGCAAGTTCCATGAGGAATGAAAATACGGTTTTTAGAAATTATGTCCTACTAGCTAAAGATCATCAGGAAGACTTGGAAAAGCTGCAAAAAGCACACTAAATACTCAAAAGCACCGCCGGATTTTATCGCCAGTCAGATAACCAATTAGCTAAACATGTAGAAGCCGCTATTAAAACTCGTGAAAGTAGTGTTGAAACTTGCAAAGAAAAAATTGGTGAGGTTAAGTCTGATATAGAGTCTAAGTTAGAGAATCTAAAGCGAAGTATTAAGAAAGCAGAAGAACGTGTTACTCAGATGGAAGAGGTAGTAGAATCTCTAAACGGGAATGATAAAAAAGAAATTCTTCGTAATTATATCCAGCAAAATAAAGAAAAAATTGAAGATGCTAAAGAAGATAAGTGTATTTCATTCCAAGAAATAATCGCAATTGCATCTGGGTTGCTAACTATTGGAGATATTGCGGCAAATGGTATTGGTGAGTTAATTAGCACTTTGCAAAACACAGGACTATTGCGATGACAGGTGTACGTAGTTAACTGATATAGTCGCAAGCAATGTAGTTCAAACAGTAGAATTGCTCAGCATAGACAGGAGATACGGGTGCAAATCCCGTTGTTGCTATCAGATTGTAAAGTTCTATTTCTTAACAAAAAATAAACCGTATTTATACTGTACTCATGTTGTTATTACGATGATAAGAATATATGAGTTGTGTAAAATTTAGCATATTACTGACAGTATGAACGGCAAAACTCTCAACACCGCAGCGCAAATCCTCGAAGCTTTCCGCGCTTGTAAGAATGCGGGAGAAGAGATAGATTTATTTGAGTGTTTGGCAACTCGCCCTGAGGTACGCGTAGTAGTATTTATAGAGATACTGCAAAAAATCAAACGAGAGCCTGTTTTGGCTCTTACGTTACAGGCGTTTGGCAAGATTACGGATGCGGATGTGAAGCAGCAACTCAAGCAAAGTGATGATTTGCTGATCATGCTGAGTGAACAGGCGCGTTCTGGTTCGACTGACTTGATTCGCTGGGCTGCGGCGACAACGATTGAGAAATTAGGATTTGATCTCACCATAGTGTCTCAACATCTTTCTGAAGAACCCCAAAGTATTGCTGAGAAGATAATGCAGTCTCAGATGAAAAGATTTGCCGACGAAAATCTGATACAAAGTAATGATTATGATGAGTTTTTACGTTTCTGGATTTATGGATATTGGTACAAACTCAAGGAATTAACTTTAGGTTATGAGTTTTGGAAATTAAAGGAGGAATGGGAGTCTAAAAGAGAAATAGGATGGGAAGATTCACATGATCCTCAAGAAATTCAGCGTCTCAACAAGTTTTCAGTTTGTTGGGATGTGATGAATGCTCTTAATTTGAGGGGATTAAGCGAGGTGAACTTGGCACTACAAAAAGCAGAAGAATGTGGAGATAATGCTTCAGAAATTGATGAAAATGAAGTATTTGAAGGTATTGCACAGGTTTTCTCAGCTAACCAATTGACTGAACTTAGTAGTGACAGTGATTTCCAAGTCTTGATGGAGACTCAATTTCACTGTTTGGAAAGTAATAATAAAACAACTCGGTTAGTTGCAGCTAAAGAAATTCTGACTTTCGGAAATAATTCTTTAGATAAAATCAGAGATGAGCAACTACAAATGTTCCATTCACTTGAAGCGTTTCTAGAAATAGAAACATGCGAAGTGACTCGTCAGACTACCTATGAGCAATTAGAAACTTTATCCGAAAATATAGATTTTTTAGAAAAACAACTGAAGCGAAACAAAGTACGTAGTGCTCTTTCTCAGATGAAGTTGGTCATTTTAGACGAAATGAGCAAGAGAAAAAGTAAATTTGCTGCTGCTAAACTCTCATGTGAAAATTTACGAGAAAGTATCAAACTTAAGATTGATCAATATTTGAAAACAATTCAGTCTATCAGTACAGAAATTTACGACCAAATATTTGATCAAGTACAACTTGACCCAATCCCTGATATAACTGTTGATAATGAGCACGCACTTAGCTTGCTTGAAGATTACAAAAACCTATTGGCAAAGAAGTTGTCCATAGCTTCTTCGGTTCATAAACAAGTTTTGACGTTTTATTCCAAACTAGAAAAATGTCAAACTAATCTGGAAAAAATCCAGAATAATTTAAATTTAATTAAATCAATCAATTATAGAGTTTATGGATATTTAGCTTTAAAAGATGAATTGATTGAGCTGAAAGTGCCAAATAGCATAAATTATCATAACTACACACAAGTGACTTTACTTGATCAATACTCTAATTACTTAAAAAACAAGTTAAAGAAACTTAGAGATGAAGTCGTCTCTCGTTATGAAAAATTAATTCCAAGCCAATTATCACCTCTTGACACAGAAATAAAAAAAGCAAAGAAAAAAATGGAGAGAGCTAAAAATATAGGAGATGCCATTAATAATTTTTCTCGGATATTATGCATATATATCATTTCTCTTATCATGCTACCGTGGACGCTGGTCATGATGATTCCTGTTGGGTTGCTGATAGGAATTGTGAAGTTGTTATTTGGTGATGCAGGAGAGAATCTGACTCGTATTTTGGGTTTAATTGCTGCTCCTGGTATGTTATTTTATCTGGGAATTGAAAAAACAATATATACACTCATTCAACAGTATGAAAAAAGATTAGAGTCTCAAAGGATATTGAGGTATGAAAAACTGGAAAGTTTGAAAGATGAGGAAAGGAAGATACTAAATTTACTGTCTATTTGAATATCCAAGAATGGGATGTTTTTTACGAGAGTTTTTTGTAAGGTGGGCAATACCCACCCTACTTTTGACTCAACCAATTGGACGATTTCCTGGATTTACAGCATGAATACACTCACTTCCTGAGGTTGGAAACCCTCGTTTATAACAGGCTTCCTCTGGTTTCCCCCATCCTAACTGTAAAATTACTTCCAAAAAATTAGTGTTTTCACATTTGGACAAACTTGTCCATTCTGTTCTTTGACCAATTCTATCTACATCATTTTTTTCTATCTGTCGATGCTGTTTGCCATGACTAAAACTTAAGTACAAGTCCATCCCTACAGTGACTTCATTCCAAAATTCCAGTATAGAATTTTTTGCTGCTATTAATATTTCTATGTCACTGGGTAAAGCAATTAATTGAGCATCGACTTCTGGATAGCGTAGAATTTTCCCTTTGACAGTCACCTCACGCCAGACAATACCTGAAACTTGATGTTCGTTTTGGTATTCGTGAATGGTGGCTTTAAAATCTTGATATGCGGTAAACTGTTGTAGCCCATCGGTTCTGATAAACTGGTCTATGACAGGATTGCCAGAGACGGTGACTGCTAACTTCAGGCGGTTTCCCTTGAGGCAAGCTTGGCGTTCAGAACGTAAAATTTGAATTAACTGCTCGGTGGTGTAAACCTTTGACATCAGAGCACACTCTATAAGTCATTGTCATTGGTCAATAGTCATTATTTCTTCAGTTACTTGTTCTTGAGTTCCTAACTCCTCAGTTCTCAACAATTTTTAAAGATTATTCGTATACATTATCCCTTAGAATAAACAGCTTTGCAGTATCTAATAACACGAAAAAACAGGGCAGACAAATTTTGTCTGCCTCACAACTCACCTCGTTAACTCGCTGTTTAACTCATTAAATGCTCGGCGCTTCAATGGTACTGATTCTGTTCTGGGTAATAAATCAAACACTTGTCTAAATTTGTCGTCTATTTTCTCAAAGGGGACTTGACCCTTTTGATTCAAAACGACCTCACCGGACTGATTAAATACTACAACTTGGGGAACAACTCCAGAATAGTAATAACCTGGTTCTGTGGAGTTATAAGTTTTTCCATCTAAAATGCTATCAACATTAACTGGAATAATTTCTGCTACTCGACCGTAATATTCTTGTATCGTTGAAACAAAAATGGCATATTTCTTACAATCGCTGCTGTCATCCAAATAGAATGCCAATAGTGTTGGTTTATGCTCTGCTAAAGCTTTTGCGAGATTCAGTTTAGGAGGAACGAGTGAACCATTCCCCGCATAAACCACAAAAATATTCCCATCGTATCTGTCATCATCAATACCAGCAGAGGCTGATTGTCCATTGCTGAATAACAAGCAAGTCAGCAGCAGGAATAAGGAAAACAACCGCCGCCAGTTTGGAATGAGATTCAGTAAAAAGCGCCACTTTATGCCATTCATTAAAAGGAACCTTTCAACGTTTATATTTTTTCTTGTTTGTGCTGAATGTAGCAAACTGGGGTAGAGGAATAGGGTATAGGGTTTAGAGTACAGGATTTAGAGAGACAGTAGGGAATAAAATACGGGGTTTATAAAAAAATTAGTCTGTCACGTATCCAGTTGTGACCAGTAGAAGAATTAAATGACCAATGATTCCTTGATGGTACAAGCCCCTGGATTGATCCGTGGGGTCAATTCCATTATCCATAAGTTAAGATCCAAAATTGTTTGACCTGCTGAATCGAGGCTGTATCTGACTTAAAGATGACCTTGTGTGCCATCCTGAAGAAAAACAAGTGCGAGAAATCTGCCGCAATCGGTAGATGGGCACACAAGGGTAGAGAAAGAGGGATCGCGGTTACGTTAGAGAGTGGGTTCAAGGCGATGACAACAACTAACGATAAAAGCAAACAACAGCAAGTTCGCCGAATCATAGAACTCGGACACATTAAAATACTAGAGTAGCTGTCTAGATCTGATTGGGCAAAGCTCAGCAACCTATAAGGCGATCGCCCTCCACTATATAATTTGCACTGATTGAGTGTTAATTTCTTTTAAATTAGTTAATTTTACATCATTAGTAAACAAAGTTGCATTTAGAGATTGTGCAGTTGCTGCAATTATTGCGTCAGGAAGTTTTAGTTTGTATTGTCTACGAAGTTCGATAACTATTTCTTTAATATGACTTGAGATTCCAATAACTGTAATCTTAGTTAAAAAATTACGAATCTGTACTTCTTCATCTGAACTGAGGCTGGAATAAGATAGCAATTCCATCTCAGTTATCACTGAAACAAAATATTTTCCTGATGGTAATGGTTTTACTAACCGACCACCCAAGAAATACAAGACTATATTGGTATCCAACAAAATTAAAGCTTGTGTCAACTCCACTCATTCCTTATTTGCTGTTGATACTCCAATGGGTCTTGAGTGAGTTTCATGACACCTGCATACTTATTGATATCAAACTCTTCTTTCTGTTGTGCTTGATAAGCTTCCAAAATTTGCTCAATTTTCTGCCAGTCTTGATAATCAATCAACACTGCAACTGGACGCATGGCTTCATCAGTTACAATTTTTTTGTTAAAAGATAGCATAATAGTTTTCTTCCAATGCAAAGTTTAACTCTTACAGAGTATCTTTAAGAAAATAAATCAAGATAGGGTTCTCATCTTTTACGATTCTCTATCGTTGATAACCTGCTGAAATTCTTCTATAGAACCAATCGTAATAGCGCTTGTAAAAAACGTTTGCAGTACAGATAAATCCTCAATTCCAGAAATCACTTCCACAACTGGTTCAGGTACTACTCCAAACCGCGTCTGTAGGATTTTAATTACATTTTCTCGATTTGTTTCGAGAATTCCTTCTTCTTTCGCTAGTCTTTCAATACTAGTTACATACCGCATCTTCTGTACCTCCTCGTAACTTCTGACTTCTTGTATAAAACTGTGCGCTAATTCTTTTGGTAATACCATTACCCAGTCAAGAAATCGAAATAACCCCAGAATATCTTCTCGACTATATCCCCGTTCAAACAGTCTTCTTGTTAAACTCAATTTCCAATGTAACCGACTTTCGGGATTTCGATGCGTCGCCTTGGTTTTCAGATGTGCCATGACTACTACACTGAAAGGATTGGTACTTTCCCTCACCATACGGTTGCTCACTGATAACTTTTCACTGTTCACTGTTTTAAACTTCAGCCTCAATTACAGTCACAATTGCGGTAGAAATTGCTGACATTGTAATATCAGAGACAATACCAAGCTTGCGAATAAATCTTTGCAAATCTACTCCTCTCAATTGCAATGCATCGATAGCAGAAGCTTTAGTCAAATTGTTTGCCATATCCGGCTCAATTTTCACATGCCAGAGATTGTCTGCAAAATAGGGTTTCCAATCTGTAAGAGGGGCTATCAGTTTAATAGGTAATTTACCCACAGCATCGGAGCTAATTACTACTGCGGGGCGTATCTTTTTAATTTCTGCCCCGATAGTAGGATCGAAATTAACTAACCAAATGTCCCCACGCTTGGGTGTTTCGGCATTAGTAGTCAATGATGTCACCTACCATTAATTCCTGCCAATCAGAATCTTGTTGGTAGTGCGATACCATTGTTTCAGCTTGATTTTCAAGAATTCGTCTGCGTTCTGCTAGAGGTAATTTCAGGAAAGCTTGACGCTGTTCTAAAGAAATAGACTGATTATCATCGGGAGTAGGAATATCAGGCTGCGGAATTATAATCACGATTTCTACAGTTTGTCCTTCTATCAGATTTGGATTTTGAATCTCGATTTTATTTCCTTGCGAAACTGTTGCTGTTAAATATAAGCTAGATTTCACTTGTTTTTCCTACCTTTTTTATTTATTGACATCACTTTGAGTGGGTATCATCTAAACCAAATATAGGCGATCGCCTCTCAATACTGTTCAGTTACAGGGCGATAGGGGAAAAAGAGGACAAACAGACAAGGTGGACAAGGGGTTTACAGAGAAATTAGTCTGCACATATCACCTATCATTTCCGGAACTGGCTATTTTGGCAAGAATTAGCTAAACTCACATGATTAAATTTGAGACTCAGGGCTACAATCTAGCAACACTCACCAAGATTAGGGTACTGATGTGGGAAACAAAATTCAACTCATAGACAGGATACGACTGGCTTTTGCTGTGTCAGTGGCGAAAGGCGTGACTTTAGCAGTGCGATCGCTGCGCTTAGGTGCGGCGAGTGTCTTACCAGGTTCTCTTGCGCGTCGCATTGAACCCCGACTGTTGCAGTTATTAACTCAACAAGTCAAAAACGGAGTCATTTTAATTGCTGGTACAAATGGTAAAACAACCACATCACTGCTTCTGCGTACAATTTTAGAACGCAAAGGGTATCGTGTTGCTCACAACTCTACAGGCGCAAATCTAGAAAATGGCTTGATGACAGCACTGCTGGAAGACACTAACTTAGTCGGCGGACTAGATGTTGATTACGCGATTTTAGAAGTCGATGAAAATATCCTACCGAAGATTCTCGCACCAATTCAGCCTAAGATAATCCTGTGTTTAAACCTATTCCGCGATCAACTTGATAGGTACGGAGAAGTTGATACAATTAGCAAGCGTTGGACAAAAGTCATTTCTACTCTGCCAACAGAAACGGTTGTCATTCCTAATGCTGATGACCCAACCTTATCTTATCTTGGTCAGCAATTACCCCAGCGGGTGTTATTCTTTGGTTTAAATGAACCAGAAAATTATTTAGATGAAATTCCTCACGCTGTTGATTCTATATTTTGTCCTAATTGCGGACACTCGCTAGATTACAAAGGAGTTTACTTGTCCCATTTAGGAGATTTTCACTGTCCTAAGTGTGGGTTTAGTAGAAGTAAACCCGCGCTTGATAGCAGCGAATTTCCACAAATACTTGTAGGTTTATACAACAAATATAATACTTTGGCAGCCGTTACCGCTGCGATAGAATTAGGAGTTGATGAAGCAACTATCCTGGATACGATTAACAACTTCCAAGCTGCATTTGGTCGTGCTGAAGAATTAGAAATTAATGGTAAACGGGTACGAATTTTGTTATCAAAAAACCCTGTGGGAACAAATGAAACAATTCGCGTCGTGACTCAAAGTATTGACAAAACGACACTGCTTGTGCTAAACGATAGGACACCCGATGGAACTGATGTATCCTGGATTTGGGATGTTGATACAGAGAAATTGGTAGAACGGGGAGGGACTTTAGTTGTGAGTGGCGATCGCCTCTACGACATGGCGTTACGTCTACGCTACAGCGAAAAAACTCCTGAAAGTCACTGCAATTTAATAGTCGAAGAAGATTTACGGCAAGCAATTGCAACCGCCTTAGAACACACACCAGAAAATGAAACCTTGCACATATTACCTACCTATTCTGCCATGCTGGAAGTGCGAGAAGTGCTGACAGGCAGAAAAATTCTTTAAATGGGATCATAGGCTTGTAGTGAGCATTTAAGCGCTTACTACGAACCTATTATCATTTTGAATTTTGAATTTTGAATTTTGAATTGTTTCTATGCTTATCCAGCACTTTCAAATGCTTGCAAATTATAACACCATTACAAACCGAAAAGTTTATGAAGTTTGTTCTCAACTTTCGGATGTAGAACGCAAGCAGATTAGACAAGCTTTTTTCAAAAGTATTCATGGGACGCTGAATCATATTATGGTGGGCGATCGCATCTGGATGGGACGCTTTGAAGGCAAACAAATGCCATCTACCAATCTTGATGCTATCCTCTATGAAGACTTTGATGAGTTGCGTTCAGTTCGTGTCTTAGAAGATGAGCGCATAGAAGCTTTCATGTCTAAGTTAAATGAGGATTTTTTAACTAAAACAATCAGCTACGTGAATAATCAGGGGAAACTTCATACTGATCCGCCTAACTTATTGCTAGCACATTTTTTTAACCACCAAACACACCATCGCGGTCAAATTCACGATATGCTGAGTCAAACCGAAATTGCTCCACCAGTTTTGGATATGCACCGGGTTATCCGACCGTAGTTGAAGAAAACGATGAATTCTAGAGTGGAATAGGCAGGCGTCATTAAATATAAAATAAGACCTCACCCGAAATCCCTCTGGTGCGATATCGGAGAGGGAAGGTGCAGGTAGGGTGAGGTTTTTATATTTAATTTGACTTATAAAATGCTTACAAAAACTTGCGTGTTGTCTGCGTCTTTCCTGACATTTTTATTATCAATGCTATATGATGATGCAATAAGATAGCAGTGAAGCACATAGACAAAAAAACAGAGCCAGCGCAACTAGTGTGCCCTCCAGGCGCTTGACAAGCTTTAGGAGAGACCCGGGAAGAAAACTAGTTGAATATTGGCTGGCTCACTTTATTTCAGTCGATTTACTCGGTTTTGTGTATCAACCTTATTTTCACCTATTGGATCGGCAAATACAATGAAGATTATATTTAAATTGGCTAACAGTGTTTAAAGTTTTGTTCGGAGGGAGTGAAACGAGGAACGCAAGGTATTTCCCCCTTACGCGTACACTTTCTCAATAACCAAACACACCATTACGGTTAAATTCACGATATGCTAAGCCAAACCGAAATTGCTTCACCAGTTTTGGTACATGCACCGGATGATCGACCGTAATTAAGGAAAACTATGAATTGTAGAGACGCTTCAAACAGTTATAAATTATGAGTTATCAACAGCATGAGTTAACAATTGGTTGGCTGTATCCAAAGCTGATGAGTACATACGGTGATAGAGGTAATGTCATCTGTATAGAACGTCGGTGTCAATGGCGGGGATACAGCGTCAAAGTTTTACCTTTAGATCAAAGCGCGACAGCAGCTGATATTCGTTCAGTAGATGTGATTGTTGGTGGTGGCGCACAAGATCGCCAGCAAGAAATCGTGATGCGCGATTTGCAAGGTGCTAAAGCACAAGCAATGCGTGAAAAAATTGAAAATGGGACTCCAGGAGTGTTTACCTGTGGTTCACCCCAGTTGTTAGGACACTATTATGAACCCGCTTTTGGACAGCGCATTGAAGGCTTAGGCATATTAGATCTGGTGTCCGTACATCCTGGCGAAAATGTCCGTCGCTGTATTGGTAATTTGGTCATAGAAGTCACAGCAACTCGTCTGGCGCGGGACTTGGAAGAGATGATGGGTAGCAAACCGTATTTGATTGGTTTTGAAAATCATGGCGGACGCACCAAGCTAGGAAAAGTAGAAGCACTAGGACGCGTAGTGTACGGGTTGGGTAACAATGGTGAGGATGGGACAGAAGGAGCATTTTATCAGAATGCTATAGCAACGTATTCTCATGGTCCCCTGTTACCAAAGAATCCCTTTGTTGCTGACTGGCTGATTCAAACAGCGCTGCGGTTGAAGTATCAACAGCCTATCACTTTGCCACAGATGGATAATACTTTAGCTTTGGAAGCACGGGAAGCGATGTTTAAGCGGTTGAAGGTTAGTATTCCAAGCGTTACGGCTGCTAAAGTTTGAATTTGAAGTTCATTGCAGGGTGCGTTAGCGCTTTTTGTAACGCACCGTTTTATCATGACGCGATATTTGTGATTTCAAAAAACTGATTTCAAAAAACGAATTAATACGAAGTTGCCAAAGATAGGATTGTTTGGAATCGAGCTTCCTACTGGACTAGCTTTCAAGCAAATAATACGAGCTAAGACAACTTGGTATAAGTTACAGTTTCTTACCCTAATAAACGCTTTAATCGTTTGTACACATCATCATCATTACGCTTGCCTACTAAAATGACTTCAACTAAATCCTGGTCTGGAAAAAACCTGTAAACAATCCGATACTCACCACTATCTACTCGATAGTAACCCTCGTAGCCAGATAACGCTTGACTATCAACAGGTATTGGATCTACATTCAAAGCTAAGACTTTTTTAGCAATTTGAGCGGCGATTTTAGGCTGCAAACCATTGATAAAATCGAGAACAGTTGCTAAGCCATCAAGTCTCGCCATCAGCTAAACGCTCCAGTGCAGATGTAAAAGTCTCTGTACCAACCATTTTTGATTGACTAAGAGCAGCTTTGGCACTTTCACCCAAAACCATATCCTCTAATTCTGTCAGTCGATTAATCAATTGCTGGTAACTCTCTGCCGACATAATGACATGGCTAGGTCGTGATTGCTTTGTTAGTAAAACTGGTTCAACAGTCGCCTTGTCAAAAACTTCACCATGTTTGTTGCGAGCATCTGTGAGAGTGTAGATGTGCATAATAAAAGTTGTTTTTGACTATTTTAGACATTTTGACTATATTTTAACAGATGCGTAGACAACTTACCACCCAGTAGAGGTGAATGCTGCGATCTGCCTTTGGCAGCAAGCTAGCGCCGATAGGCGTAGCCGTGCCGCAGGCATAGGGCGCGCTACGCAAACGCTTATCGCCGAAGGCGGCTCCTAAAGGAGCATCGCGCAGCGTGTCCTATCCCCAACACTATCATCTATGAAACCGATACAACCTTGGCATTGGCGAAAGTTACCCCTGGCTAAACTGAGTGGAGCACAAGTTTTCGAGGTATTATTTCTCAAAACCAGCGATGATGTAGAAAGGGCACAAAGTGGTTCTCGTCAGCGTATTGCAACCCTCTTAGAAAGCCCAGTGACGCCAAATTGCACCCATCTGGCTCGATATTCCATTTGTGCGGGTTCTCCTCGCTGTATTGAGGGGAAACCTCAGCTATGGACACCGCCTGTAGGAGAAATTCTTCCTTTTCTGCGTCATCTGCTTAACTCTCAAACGCAGGCTGAAGACGCGAGTAGGAAAGCAGAATACATTGTACTTGGTGAACTTCCTTTTACAGGTGGTTGGCTGGGATGGCTAGGATATGATTTGGCATGGGAGATTGAAGAACTACCTCAACTCAAAGCCGATCCGCTTCCTTTCCCAGTCGCCTATTGGTATGAACCAGAATCATTTGCAGTTGCGGATCATCAACAGCAAATTCTGTGGTTAGCTGCGACTGACTCCGCTCAACTTGACGTTATGCAAAGTCAATTAGAGCAAGCAGACAAAGAGAGGGAAATCCAAAACTCACCAAAAGCTTACAAAACGAATCCTATCACTCCTGTTTTCCAAATGTCTCAGGATGATTATGAAGCGGCGGTGCGGCGAGCGAAGAAACATATTCAGGCTGGTGATATCTTTCAGGCTAATTTGTCCTTACGATTTGAAACACATACCCCTTGTGATAGTTGGCTAATTTATCGAGCTTTGCAACAGATAAATCCTTCCCCTTTTGCTAGTTATTGGCAAACTCCTTGGGGAGCAATGATGAGCTGTTCGCCTGAGAGACTGGTACAGTTATCAGGAAGGCAAGTTCAAACTCGCCCGATTGCAGGAACGCGATCGCGCGGTGCTACCCCCACTCAAGATGATCTCTTAGCGCAAGAATTAATCAGCAACACCAAAGAAAGAGCCGAACATATCATGCTTGTTGACTTAGAGCGCAATGATATAGGCAGAGTGTGCGAGTGGGGAACTGTCAAAGTCGATGAACTCCTGACAATTGAACGCTACAGTCATGTGATGCACCTTGTCAGCAATGTTATCGGTACGTTACACCCGAATTATGACGCTGTAGATTTGATTCGAGCTGTGTTTCCTGGCGGAACAATTACAGGTTGTCCTAAAGTTCGTTGTATGGAAATTATTGAAGAACTCGAACCCGTAAAGCGCAACTTATTTTACGGTTCTTGTGGTTATCTCGATTGGCGAGGAAACCTCGACTTAAATATTTTGATTCGTACACTTTTATATAGTAATAGAAGTGATTCTCCACCAGGGGCAATTGTTTGGGGACAAGTCGGTGCTGGTATTGTTGCAGATAGTAATCCAGAAAAAGAATGGTATGAATCTTTGCATAAAGCACAAGCTCAACTTAATGCCTTGAAGCTAGTATTTGATACAACAAAGAGCTTATTCTCTCGTTCCCTGGCTCTGCCAGGGAATGCATAACTGTGGACTGCTGCCTCAATATAATCACTGAGAGGCAGTATCAGCATAGGAACGAGAGAACCTCACCCTGCCCTGTCGGGCATCCCTCTGGGAACTCCGGCTACGGTGGAACCTCACCCTGCCCTGTCGGGCATCCCTCTCCTTACTAAGGAGAGGGAAAGATTTTAGCGTAGCTAAAAGCGAGGGTGAGGTTTTGAGTGAGCAGTTTTGTTGTCAGATTCAGTGGGGGCAATATCTCATAGCTCTCGCTTACTGGTAACTAATCCTTTCAGAGGAACAGCGCTTGCAGCAGTTCATTAATACCAAAGGAAAACAACTACAAGAACTACCCAGCAAACCAGAAACCGAACCAGTCAAAGCAAAGCTACTACAAGAAGTTGAAGCCCTCCTGACTCAACAAAAAGAACTACAAACTCAAATCCGCACCAGTAGCCCTAAATATGCAGCACTACAGTATCCCCAACCTCTAAAGTTACCTCAAATTCAGCAACAACTTGATAAAGATACCCTCTTGTTGGAATATTCCTTAGGTGAAGAACGCAGTTATCTTTGGGTTGTCACTCCCAATTCTCTCAATAGCTATGAACTTCCTGCACGCGAACAGATAGAAAAAGCAGCCAAGAATTTCAGAGACGACTTGCAACAACCAACAGCAGGGAACTTAGCAGCCAAAACTGCAACTGAACTTAGTAAACTCATTCTCGCACCTGTGGCTGACAAGTTGGCACAAAAGCGGTTAGTCATTGTCGCTGATGGTGCTTTGCAATCGATTCCTTTTGCCGCATTAACTGAACCAGGAAAATCAGCTGCTTCTTCCAATTATCAACCGTTAATTGTCAACCATGAAATAGTCAATCTACCTTCAGCATCAACCATTGCCTTTCATAGACTTGAACTCAAAGGACGCAAAACCGCACCCAAAACCCTCGCCATCTTAGCAGATCCCGTATTCGGTGTAGATGACGATCGCCTGAGTGGTAAATCAAAGGCACTTGCTGCTGAACTAGATTTGAGGAGTCAACTACAACAATCTGCCCTTAAGCAAGCAGCAAGAAATTTCAACCGCAACGGGTGGGGGCGACTTCCAGGTACAGGTGAGGAAGCAAAGGCAATATTGAAACTTGTACCATCATCAAATTACCTGCAAGCCTTTGCTTTTGATGCTAACTACAACTGGGCAACTAACAAACAACTCTCGCAATATCGGTTTCTCCATTTTGCCACCCACGGCTTTGCAGATCCTAACAGCCCAGAATTATCAGGAATTGTTCTCTCGCTTGTAGATAAATCTGGGAAACCGATTGAAGGTTATCTGCGCTTGGGTGACATCTTCAACCTCGATTTTACCGCTGATTTAGTCGTCCTGAGTGCTTGCGAAACCGGATTGGGCAAGGATGTCAATGGTGAAGGATTAGTCGGGTTGACAAGAGGACTGATGTATGCAGGGGCTGAAAGAGTGGCTGTGTCTCTGTGGCAGGTTAGTGATGAGGGGACATCACAATTGATGCAGGAGTTTTATAAAGAAATGTTACAGCAAGGAAAGTCACCTACTGCTGCTTTACGTGCTGCACAACTGAAGCTGTTGCAAGACTCGAAATGGAATAAACCTTCGTATTGGGCGGCGTTCACCTTGCAGGGTGAGTGGAGATAACTAGGGGTGTAGGGGGATAGGGG
>NZ_QMEB01000369.1 GCF_012912135.1 Brasilonema bromeliae SPC951
TCAGGTAGGAAACGGACTCGTCCACCCCTTGTTCACTGTTTACTGTTCACTGTTCACTGTTCACTGATTGAAGGGCGCTTATTCTTACCCGTTCAAAATAAATTATTAACTTTTCCTGAACTTTTGAGTACAGAACGCAAGTAAGATGGTATTTAGCAATGTTAATGCGCAGATAATGTACAGTTCTTATACTGTTTCTTCTAACGGTACCTACTTACGTCCTGCTCGTCGCGGCAAGCACAAGATTTTTATTGGTATGGCTCCTGGGGTTGGCAAAACCTACAGGATGCTAGATGAAGCATGCCGACAAAAAAAAGATGGTATAGATGTCGTTATTGGATGGCTGGAAACTCACGATCGCCCAGAAACAGATGCTAAGGCACAAGGTTTAGAAGTCATTCCACGAAATAAGATAGAACAGGGCGGGTTAATCTTCACCCAGATGAATACTGATGCTATTATCGCTCGCCAACCTCAGCTTGTTTTAATTGATGAACTAGCACACACCAACATTCCAGGAGCAAAACACAACAGACGCTACCAGGATGTAGAGACAATTTTGGCAGCAGGTATTGATGTTTATTCTACTGTCAACATACAACACTTGGAGAGTCTGTGCAATCAAGTCACCCAGATGACGGGTATCGTTGTGCAGGAGCGTATTCCAGACAGCTTACTGGAAGCTGCGGACCAAGTGGTTGTTGTGGATGTCACACCAGAAACATTAAAAGAGCGATTGTTGGAAGGTAAAATTTATCCAACAAGAAAAATTGAGCCATCCGTACAAAATTTATTCCAACGTTCCAACCTGGTGGCTCTGCGAGAACTAGCGCTGCGGCAGGTAGCTGATAACATAGAAAAGAAAGAAATTCAGCAAGCCGCTCGACTAAACTCCAACGCTAAAGCTGTCAGCGCAAATGTTTACTGTATCCACGAACGAATACTGGTTTGCGTTTCTTGTGCGCCAAACTCTGTGCGATTGATTCGACGCGGAGCTATATTTGCTGATTATATGAACGCACCGCTCTACGTTTTGTTTGTGAACAATCCAGATCATTTTATGACAAAAGTAGAAGCACTGCATATTGAAACTTGCAAGCAAATCTGCCAAGAATTTAAGGGTGAGTTTTTGCAAGTTTCTGGTCAAAATGTAGCACAAGAAATTGCTCGTGTTGCAAAGTTATACCGAATTACTCAGGTAGTATTAGGTCAAACTCGTCGCTCAAAATGGCAAATGATATTTACAGAGTCTCTGATTCACCAACTGCTGCGATACGCGGAGCGTCAAGCCTCCGGCTTATCGCTCAACCAAATTGATATTCATATTATCTCATCTGATAAATAACGAAAACCAAGTAAATCAAGACGGAACCTCACCCTGCCCTATCGGGCATCCCTCACGCCAGGTGCTTCAAGTCGGCAAAGCCGCCCAACGCACTGGCTCTCCTTACTAAGGAGAGGGAAAGATTCTAGCGCAGCTAAAAGCGAGGGTGAGGTTGTAAAAATCTTATTCCCGCGACAGAATCAAGAGTTTTCCATTTCTTCACAGATCAAATTTCATCAAGTCTATCATTAGCATCTTTAGCAAGCTCAACACATCGGACACTCGCAATCATTCCACAAGCAGCAGTCACTGCACCTTCATTTGCTTTTCCTCTCAGCAGAAGCCCAGCACCTGTAAGACTAACAAAAGCAGACACTGCGGTAGAAATTATTGCAAGATTGAAACTATAACGTGCTTGTCGCAGGCGTTCACGAGCAATACTTAGTTCTATCGGAGAGTCAGAGTGAGGGATTGGCTTGTTATTCATAGATTTCGCAGAGCAAATAAACTTCATACTTCTAATGTGCAGCCAAACGCCTAAAATCTTGACTACGCAACGATTGTGTTGTTAATCACCTATGACCTTTCTATGATTGTCTTATGCGCTACTTTTGATTGCACAAGCGTTAAGCGAAGCTCTGCCGTAGGCAATCGCCTTTAACATGGAAGAAGTCAGAAGGAACAAGGAAGATAGAAGTTGGTCTTCTTCCTTGTTTCTTCCATCTTCTTCCTTCGCTTAAAAAAACTCTGGTCAAACCATGACAGATCCTAGCCAAAACAGAAAAAAGAAGAAAATAACTATCATCGCGTCTTCACAAGGTGTAGAGAGAGCAGAAAATGCTTTGATAAGGCTAGGATTTGATTCAAAAAGTAACTTTGCACAGTCTCAATTATTAGCTCGTAATACAGTTACAAAATTTTTTCAGCGTGAACCAATTCAACTTGATTCCTTTAAAAGAATATGTGAGGCATTGGAACTGGAGTGGGGAGAAATAGCAGAGATACCATCAGAAGAAGAACAATCTAAGCGAATAGAAAGAAAATATAGCACTAGCTTAGAAACTAATGAGGAGGTGGGGCAAATGCAAACACTTCGCCGTCAAGTCACTGTAATAGATACACAAAGTAAAATAATTAAAGCAGAAATTATATTAAAAGGCGATATCAATTCAGTTCACAACTTCAAAATTATTCAATTAATTTTACAAGAACATTCAGGAGACACTATAACAATTACTGATATTCAAGAAGGCAGTATCAGATTAATTGTAGAAGGTTCTCAAGAAGATATCGAACGGCTTGTATCTCGCATCAAATCAGGAGAACTAACAGAAGTAAACGGTTTTCCGGTTGAGGATGCTCAAATTTTGAGCGAAATTTCAGATGATGATGAAAATAACGAATTAGAGGATAAATGGCGTCTAGTGCAAGAGATTGTTAGTCAGCGAGTTAAG
Source organism: Brasilonema bromeliae SPC951 (assembly GCF_012912135.1). Lineage (GTDB taxonomy): Bacteria > Cyanobacteriota > Cyanobacteriia > Cyanobacteriales > Nostocaceae > Brasilonema > Brasilonema bromeliae. Next base: position 2,779 of record NZ_QMEB01000369.1, read on the forward strand.
GATCGAAAGTTGATTGGCGCTGACTTGAGTGATGCTGACTTAAGTGATGCTGACTTGAGTGGTGCTGACTTGAGCGATGCTGACTTGAATGGTGCTGACTTGAGCGATGCTGACTTGAGTGGTGCTGACTTGAGTGGTGCCAACCTGAGCGGTGCAATTATTAACAAGGAAACGCGGATTGATCGCAAGTGGCGTTTAATTTGGGAGATTGTTAATCACGCAGCTGTAGATCGAGATTTAAGTAATGCCAATCTGAGCGGTGCCAACCTGAGCGGTGCCAACCTGAGCGGTGCCAACCTGAGCGAGGCCAATCTGATTAGTGCCAACCTGAGCGAGGCCAACCTGAGCGAGGCCAACCTGAGCCGTGCCAACCTGAGCCTTGCTTACCTAAAGGGTGCAATTATTAACAAGGAAACGCGGATTGATCGCAAGTGGCGTTTAATTTGGG
>NZ_QMEB01000030.1:0-25490 GCF_012912135.1 Brasilonema bromeliae SPC951
CAATACTTTTATGCCCAGTCAAAGTAGAAATTTCTTTTCCTGTGGCGACATTCCACAATTTGATGATTGCGAGTGATATCACGTCCGGCTGATGACTTACGATATGTCCGCAGCGAGTGGAACGTAGACGCCGAAGAAAGCTGCGTATGCCCAGAGGGCACGCTACGCGCTTCGCTGCGGACAATTATTCAAACGGACTTAATGTCATATCTGTGGCTTCGGCGATCGCCTTCTCACTAAATTATCTAAAAATGTCTTCTTGATATTTCTGTGATGTTTGTAGTAACAAAAGCCAATTTGTCAAGATTTCTAATTGAGGCAGTTGCATACTCTATTCTTACTAGTAAGCATGTAACTAAGTTTACTTATTTCATGAATGAATTCTGTAGACTTATTGAAACTTCTTTTCTATTAGTTATTCACCTTAGTAATTGGTTTAACAAAACAGCACTGAAAGTTTATCTGAACTTCAAGAAGAAAAAATCTAAGTTTCGTTATGAAAGAGCTAAAGTTTTGTTAAGATGCAAATGCTAGTGTTCTATAGACGGAAAATGCCAATCACGGTGTGGAGAAATAAATAGGTACTAGCACTACATGAGTTCGGGTAGACAAAACAATGACTAGTTATATTTTTTTCGATGACGCCCTCCAAATGCTTGTAAACGCCTTCTTGGCTTCGATACTGCTACTTATGGTCATATCTTGCTTAGGTTTGGCAGTTATCGAAACAATGGAAAAAACAGGTATTCGCCTAGACACCAAACGACTTCACTAAGCTGAGTCTTTGTGTAGAGGCTATCAGCACAGGGGCTTTGGTAAGGTAAGGTTCCGCTCATTTAGAGTCAAATAGAGTCAAAAATTTATTCTTTGTCGAAAACCATTGAGTTCAAGTGTTCGCTAGCAAGAAATCTTGGGAACACTGAAATTATAGAAGTCTCACAGCGTTGCACAATGACGAACCAGTACGAGTGAGTGTATCGCGATTGAGACGCTAGCAATGGAGTAAAGTGTAATGGGTCTATTCGACAAAATGTTTGGTAGAGAAAGCCAAGTTCAAGAAGCACTCAGTCAAGCGGAAGCAATTGCTGCAATTGCTTTGGCTGCAACAGCCTCAGATGGAAACCTCTCTGATGAGCAGGCACGTGGTATTTTGTCAGTGCTGTCGAGTATGAAGCTTTTCAGATATTATTCCAACGATGAAATAAACAGGATGTTTGAGAAACTCCTGAATATTCTCAGGTGGGAAGGCATAAATGCTTTGTTTCATTCAGCCAAAGAATCCTTACCCTACGACTTGCGAGAAACAGCTTTTGCGATCGCCACCGATTTGGTTTTAGCCGATGGAGTCTCTCCTCAAGAAGAGCTTGAGTTTTTAAACGATTTGTCTCAAGATTTGGGAATCTCTGGTTATATCGCTATACAAATTGTGCAAGTGATGTTAGTTAAAAATCGGGGATAGCTCACCCCACGGGAAAGCCCTTACGGGTTCGGCACTTCCTTCAAGTCGGGGAACCCGGACGCCAGAACAAGCGTGAGGGAGACCCTCATCAAGTACTGGCTCCCCAACGGAGTGCCTCACCAGTTGCCTGCTTTGGGAAATCCTCAAAGCAGCACGCTTACTTAGCATATACTTTTTCACTGTTTTAAAGTTGTTTTGATTCTAAATTTCATAAAAATATATAAAAATATTAAATCTCTTAACTTTATATTGTCAGCAAATTTGGATGCTGTCGGGAAGGAGGATCCCCTACACCCTCACACCTTTACCCCCGCACCCGTTGCGCTTTCAAGGGCTGTCTTGTTGAATTTAAACGAGAAATTTTAGATTCCAAAAGCTCTAAGTGTTATGCTGTAAGGCATTTCACTTGCATACAACTAGGGGGTTAGACAACCTCCTAGTACTGATTTTCTTGGCGACTTCACTCTGAATTTTGAATCTTAAATTGCTTATGCCTTTCTCTGCCACCACTAGCCAACTGATTGAAGTTCTTTGTGCCAAAGCAGCAAACTTATCTGAAGCTGCCTTGGCAAATTTCAGCAGTGGAATCCAAACAGATTCCCGTATACTCAGCAGGGGTGAAGTATTCGTGGCTTTACGCGGTGAAAAGTTTGATGGACACGATTTTGTGCCAATGGCAATAGAAAAAGGTGCAATGGCTGCGATAGTTGATTTTGATTACGAGAATTGTGAATTTCCCGTCTTGCAAGTCAAAGACACGCTCGAAGCATATCAAAAAATTGGTAGGTGGTGGCGTGAGCAGTTTTCTATTCCAGTGATTGGGGTTACGGGTTCTGTAGGTAAAACCACAACCAAGGAACTTATTGCTGCTACTTTAGCAACAAAAGGAACAGTCCTTAAGACTCATGGAAATTACAATAACGAAATTGGAGTGCCAAAAACGCTCTTGCAATTGAGCGCAGAACATGATTTCGCCGTTATTGAAATGGCGATGCGGGGAAAGGGGCAAATTGCTGAACTCACACAAATAGCGCGTCCGACTATTGGTGTAATTACTAATGTGGGAACTGCGCACATTGAGTTACTAGGTTCAGAGGAGGCAATAGCCGAGGCAAAATGTGAGTTACTAGCCCAAATGCCTAAAGATGGTGTGGCAATCCTCAATTATGATAATCCGCTATTGATGGAAACAGCAGCGAGAGCCTGGCAAGGAAAAGTTTTGACTTATGGCTTTTCTGGTGGCGACATTCATGGGAATTTAATTGATAGTGACACGTTGGAAGTAACAGGAATGCAATTGCCTTTACCATTACCAGGACGACACAATGCAAGTAACTTTTTGGCAGCTTTAGCGGTGGCAAAGGTGCTGGGTATTGATTGGTCATGTTTGAAATCGGGTGTGAGGGTAGATATGCCGGGGGGGCGATCGCAACGTTTTACTTTGCTCAATGATGTGGTAATCTTAGATGAAACTTATAATGCTGCACCAGAAGCCATGCAAGCGGCGTTACATTTATTGGCAGAGACACCAGGAAAACGACGGATTGCTGTGTTGGGTGCAATGAAGGAATTGGGAGAGCGATCGCACCAGTTACATCAGCAAGTAGGAGAAACAGTACGAAAATTAAATTTAGATGCTTTATTAGTATTGGTGGATGGAGAAGATGCTTTAGCCATAGCCAAGAGTGCTGAAGGTATTTCTCAGATGTGCTTTGCAACTCATGCAGACTTAGTTGCCTCTTTAAAGACTTTTGTACAAGAAGGTGATAGGATTCTTTTTAAAGCAGCACATTCAGTGGGACTAGATAGAGTGGTGAATCAGTTCCGTACAGAACTTGCCAAATGAATTTTGTAGTTCTTAGCTCATGACTAATCGCGAATTGTGAATCGTGCAATTAGCAAGTAGCGATTAACAAATAATAATTACTAAGTGATGAACATTAATCTACCGCTAGAGACACAACGTCTTATTCTCAGGGATTTGACAAAATCAGATTGGCAAGGAGTGCATAACTACGCCTCTGATCCAGAAGTTGTTCGCTATCTACCTTTTGGTCCTAATACCGAAGAAGATACTAAGTCTTTTTTGCAAAAAGAAATTAAAGCGCAACGGCAACAACTCCGTCAGCATTTTACTTTAGCAATGACTTTAAAAGATGACAAACAATTCATTGGTACCTGTCGCATTTCCATAACAAATCCAGAAAAGCTAGAAGGTGATATTGGATACTGTATAGGTAAGGAATTTTGGGGTCAAGGATATGCAACTGAAGCTGCACGAAAACTCTTAAACTTTGGTTTCCAGCAACTCAATTTGCATCGGATTTTTGCAACGTCTGATCCGAAAAATACTCTCTCAATGCGAATTTTGGTAAAAATCGGGATGCGACAGGAGGGGTATTTGCGAGAGTATGAATGGGTTAAGGGTGAGTGGCGAGATTCGTTACTATATGCCATCCTTGAGCGTGAATGGATACAGATGCAAATTCGCGATGTCGAGTAAATAAAACACAAAAACCCGCCGAAGCGGGCTGACACACAACAAAACTATGAATTAGAACAAAAAAATCTTGACTTAGCTAAAATACTTCATTTCGGCTTCCAGTTGGCGAACTAAACTGTCGTCGCCTTTGGCTTTAGCTACTTCTAAGCGATGTTGTAAACTTCTGATGATATTGAGTTGATGTGTTTTCCGTGCCTTTTTTACGACTTCCACTCTGTCCTTAATCATTTTAATGATTTACCTATTGTGTCTCTATAAATGTCTACCTTTCCTAACATAACATATTTTTCGTAGCTTATGTTACAGAAAAAATAAAGTTAATATACATTAATCAACCAGAAACATATTGCATCCAGATGCATCCTCATTTGATGATCACTATGCTCAGCGATTTTGGCGATCGCGATATTTATGTCGGCGTGATGAAAGGAGTCATCTCCCAAATCAACCCAGAACTGAGAGTCATAGACTTGACGCACCAAATTCCGCCGCAAAACATTGCAGCGGCTAGGTTTTGCTTGATGAATGCTTACCCTTACTTTCCGGATGGGACAGTGCATTTGGCAGTCGTCGATCCGGGTGTAGGAGGAAGGCGACGGGCGATCGCAGTAGAATTTGCTAATGGGTTTCTGGTAGGACCAGATAACGGAATCTTTAGCGGATTATTGAGTCAAAATCCGGCGAACGCAGTTGTAGAATTGACAAACCCTGATTATTGGAGAACCCCTCAACCCAGCAGGACTTTTCACGGCAGGGATATCTTTGCACCAGTAGCTGCACACCTTGCGAGCGGAGTCCCCTTGACAGAACTGGGGAATCTTATTCATCGCGCAGCTTTGGTACAATTGGACATAGTAGAATGTATTTTAACAGAAACTGGTATTGTAGGTTCTATCCAATATATTGACCACTTTGGGAACTTAGTCACCAACATTCCAGGGAGTTACGTCCAAGGCAAAACCTGGTGTGTGAAAGCAGGTGGGTTAACAATGAGAGGATGTGAAACTTATGGTGATGTCGAAGTTGGGGATGCGATCGCCCATACGGGAGACTCACTCAGGGCGATCGCACTTGTTGAAAGTCACGGCTGGATAGAAATTGCGATCAATAGCGGTAACGCACAGTCACAGTTACACCTCCAGTTGGGAGATACAATAGAAGTTGCTTTTGAAAGCTAGCGGTTTTTCGTCAGCCGAGTTTGAGCCTCAGATGAAAATTTCTCAAACTTCAGCCAAGATAACACGCCAGCAAAGGTTCTTATTATAGAAATTGTAGGTAAAAGATTTTTTGGTTATCACGACCAACTCATTCAAATCCTAAATTTAAAACTGCTATGATTCAGCAAACAGTATCTGCACCAGAAGTTTATCAAGGTCAGTTTGGCGAATTTACGATCACTGAGGGCGATCGCACAGGCGTAATCATCTACCGCGCTGGGTTAATGGTAGCTGCAGTGAGTTTTGCCATAGCTAGCGCTTTGGTTTTGCTAAACAATAATCCAGATTTTAAACTACTCACACCTTTGTATGCCTTTTTCAGTCTCGCTCTTGGTGTCAGTTTACTAACCATTCACATATACATGGCATTTCTGCACCGAGTTTTACAAGTTTTTTGGGTTATTGGGAGTGTAACCTCACTGATACTGGCATTATCTAGCAGTGAACCTTTAGCTATAACCATTTACACTCAACCACTCACCTTGCTGGGAGTAGGCTTTATCTTTGCAGCCTTGACAGGGATTTACTTCAAAGAAGCATTTTGCTTTAATCGTTTTGAAACCAAAATACTCACACCCATGATTCCATCACTATTGCTGGGACATATGCTTGGTATTTTGCCAGTACAGGGAGAAAAGGTAATACTCGGACTGTGGGCAATTTTGTTTCTAGTGTTTGCCTTACGCAAGGCAGTACAAGCAATTCCTCCGGATATTGGAGATAAATCTGTGTTTGAATATCTGAAAGCAAATCATTCAGATAAGGTGTAATGCCTGCAAAAGTTTTTTACAAAAAGCAAAAATTCCCCAAAATTCGCTTACTCAAACGGCAACAAATGTGGACGCTTACCCTTCAAGGATGGGTGAGTTTGTTCGCAACTGCCGCTCTTTTTTTCGTTTTCACGATAACTCACATACATTCATTTCTGGCAGTCACTTCTCCCATCAAAGCGGATGCACTGGTTGTGGAAGGATGGGTAACAGACGAAGCACTTCAACAAGCGTTTACCGAATTTTGCAACGGTTCCTATCGCCAAATTTTTACAACAGGAATTCCGGTGGAAAGAGGGTTTTATCTCGCTGAATACAAGAATTATGCAGAAATTGCTGCAGCCACTCTCAAAAAACTGGGCGTCCCAAAAGAAAAACTAGTCGTTGTTCCTACACCTCACGTTATTAAGGATCGTACTCATGCATCTGCTGTGGCATTTCGTCAATGGCTATTAAATTCAAATGACCAGGTAGCATCAGTTAATCTGTTTACGAATGACGCCCATGCCCGTAGAAGCTGGTTGATATACAAACAAGTCCTTGCTCCCGTCAAAGTGGGTGTGATTGCTGCGAACACATCAAATTATGATCCAAAGAGATGGTGGGTTTCAAGCGAAGGTGTGCGAACAGTCATTTCTGAAATGATTGCTTTTATTTATGCGCTGTTTGTAAATTGGAAAGCTTGAAGAAAATGTAATTTTATAATCACTTTCTTTTACCTACAAAAATTGCAATACTGAGAAACTGGAACCTTGAAGTCACAAGAGCATCTGTTTTTATTTGTGAGAATTGAAAGCTACAGATCCCCGACAACTTTGGCGAAGTCGGGGATCAAGTTTGCTCACGTAAGCGCAAGCCAGGGGCGAACGGGCAATAGCCAAAAAGCGCTTGGGTGAGGTTTTGCGCTTTTCCCCTATTTGAGTAAGTTTCAACCAGCAGGTAAAGATAACCTTCTAGACTGAGTTAAGTTACTCTCTTGAACGTTCTCCACTTCTGGTGATGCCAACAATTGCCGAATCAACCTTGCTACAGCTTTCTGTGCTAACTGGTTGGCGAGTTGTTGACTTAAACGCTGCACTCCTGGATTGAACAATAACTGAGTAATTTGAGGTGCGAGTTGTGTTGCGTCAAAACCACGGGTTTGTTGGAGAATATTCAAAATACGTTTGATATGCTCCAAGGTTTGTTGTTGTTCGACACTCGCAGCAGGAGTTTCATTGACTGCTGTTATCCCAACTCTTTCGCGCAGTAAGTAAGTAAAGTTATGCAAAACATTTTTTGTTAAAGCATCAAGTCCTTTAACAATTTCATCCACCAGTTTCTCGCGAATAAAAGCGCCGCGTTCGGAAGACAAAAAGTCTAGTGCTTGATTTGTGACTAAGTTAAAGTCATAGTCTTGACTATTACGAGCATTACGTAATAAATTTTCTAAACGATTCCAGCGAAATCTATTTTCTTTAAACAGCAAATCCTGCAAAGATGCTCTTAATTCCGGCGCTGGATCGGTTAACAGACGTTTAGCAACATAAGGATAAGCTTCGCTGAGGACTTTGAAGTTAGGATCAATATAGATAGCAATTCCTTCCAAAGTTACCAATGAACGAATAATCAAAGCGTAGTATGGTGGTACGCGGAAGGGATATTCATACATTAAAGCTGAGAGATCATCGGTGATGCTTTTGATGTTTAACTCAGCAACACTGGCTCCTTGAGCATCAGCAAATACGTTGGCAAAAGCTGGAATAATTGGTGTTAAATCTGTCTCTGGAGATAAGAAATCTAACTTGACGTAGTCTTTTGCCAAGCCGTCAAAATCGCGGTTGACAACATGGACGATCGCCTCAATCAAACCATAGCGCTGCTGGGGCATAATCTCGCTCATCATCCCAAAGTCAAGATAAGCCAATTGCCCGTCAAATGTCGCTAATAAATTACCTGGGTGAGGATCAGCATGGAAAAATCCATGTTCCAGCAGCTGGCGTAGCGAACACTGCACACCGACTTCTATCAAATAACGAGCATTTATACCTAAATTCCGAAGTTCTTCTGTCTCAGTTAATTTAACACCATCAATCCACTCCATCGTCAAAACACGACGATTGGTGTATTCCCAATAAATTTTTGGCACATAGACATCTTTCATGTGACCATAAAGCTGGTAGAAACGCTCGGCGTTTTCTCCTTCGTGAATGTAGTCCATCTCTTCAAAGATGCGATCGCCTAATTCATCAAGAATACCAACAAGGTCACTCCGCACCCGTTTAAATGTTTTCTTCGCCCATGCAGCGAGTTTGCGTAAAAGATACAAATCAATGGTAATACTTTCTCTCAAGTCTGGACGTTGGACTTTAACAGCGACTTGTTCACCAGATTTGAGCTTACCTTTATAAACTTGACCTAAGGAAGCAGCAGCAATTGGTTCACTAGAAAGTTCAAGGTAAATCTCCTCGGGAGGTAATCCTAACTCTTCTTCTATAAAGCGATAAGCAATTTCATTAGGAAAAGCTGGTAACTTGTCTTGCAATCGAGTCAGTTCTTCCAAATAGATAGGAGGAACCAAATCCGGTCGAGTGGATAAAGCTTGTCCAATTTTGATGTAAGCTGGTCCCAGTTTGGTCAACAATTCTCGTAGCGCGACTGCTCGCCTTAGGTCATTTTTAACAACAACTCCCCGCTTGCTATCCCACCACAACCCCACAGCAAAGGTCACAGTTGATGTCAAAACTGTGATAATGCGTCGGAAAACTTGCAGAGGTCTTTTTTTGTAGTGCGCCGAAATCTCCTGGGGATTGTAAGCTATTGCTTCAGAGTGAGTTTTTCTAGTGACCAGCACTTGGGTTTCTTGGGTTCCCTCTGAAGCTTGTAAGTTAACAACTTGGACAAGCGCACGATTTTCTCTTACTTGTTCAGTATTCAACAGTTCCGGTGGGTTGGAGGTTACGCGACTGTCTTCTATGAATTGGGAAGTTGGGAGAGTTGTCTTAGCATTCATGTAGCCATACCACAGCATCTGAGTCGTTTTGTTAATTATTGTAACAAGAGCTTGTACAAAAATGTAATTTTTATTAAGAAACGGAAGATAGTGAGAAATTCATAAACTGCAACCTCTCACTTAGGATCTATTTCTCAATTCACAGAACTCTATCGTCAGCACAATTTACACTTCATGAACTAAACTAAATTTGGTACACTTCAATTAGTCGTACTAGTCCGATGGTATGAGATATTGCTAACTGCTTAAATCAGTGAACAGTGAACAGTGAACAGTGACCAGTGACCAGTGAACAGTGAACAGTGACCACTGACCAGTGACCAGTGAACAGTGAACAGTGAACAGTGAAACTGATACTGGGCTTCCTTAATAATTGCTAACTGCTAACCGTTCATTTATAGTTTCCCACAAATGAAAAGAATCCGGCGTCTGCCCTCATGGAGAATTTGATTGAATGTTGTCTCTATTGCAAATAGAAAATTTTGCCCTGATTGACCAATTAGAACTGGAATTTGGGACTGGACTCAATGTTTTGACAGGGGAAACCGGAGCGGGAAAGTCGATTATTTTAGATGCGATTGATGCTGTATTGGGTGGTAAAGTCTCCAGCCGTGTGATTCGCAGTGGTACAACTCGGGCAATGATAGAAGCGACGTTTAGCTCCAATTCAGCATTAACCGCTTGGTTGAGCGAACAAGAAATAGATTTAATCGAAGATAATTTCATAATTATTAGCCGAGAAATTGCAGCGACCTCAAGTAATATTCGCAGTCGATCGCGCGTTAATGGAGTGTTGGTTAATCGAGCGTTGATGTCCGGACTCAGAGAACGCTTGGTGGAAATCACCGCTCAAGGGCAAACTGTACAAGTGGGACAATCTGCTCAAGTCCGCGAGTGGTTGGATATGTACGGTGGTGATTCCCTGATGCAGCAGCGACAGCTTGTCGCCGCCAATTTTTTAGAGTATCAAAAAGCACGATTATCATTAGAAAAACGCCGGACATCGGAACGCGATCGCCTACAACAACTCGACTTACTCACATATCAAGTACAGGAACTCACAGCCGCTAATCTCAGTGAACCTGATGAATTAGAAAAACTTTTACAAGAACGAGAACGTCTCAATCATGTCGTCGATTTACAACAGATGAGTTACAAAGTTTACCAAGCTTTGTACCAAAATGATGCTGAAACTCCAGCAGCAGGAGACTTGCTCGGAGACAGTGAGATAACATTGAGCGACATGGTAGAATATGATACGCAACTGCAACCGCTGTTGGAAATGGTTAGAGATGCTCAAGCAACCTTGGCAGAAGTAGGGCGACAAATTAATACCTATGGGGAAAATCTGGAAGCAGATCCGCAGCGCTTAGAGGAAGTAGAAGAGCGTATTCAGGAATTAAAGCAAATTTGTCGTAAGTACGGTTCGACTCTGACTGAAGCGATCGCTTATTACCAACGCATCCAAGGAGAATTGGCTGAACTTAATAATAGCGACCAATCAATCGAAAGTTTAGAACAACAAGAAAATCTTTGTTGGGAAAAGCTGACTCAAGCTTGTCAGAAGTTAACTCTGCTGCGGCGTACCACTGCGGCTGTTCTAGAAGCAGAACTCATCAGGGAACTCAAACCTTTGGCTATGGAAAAGGTACAGTTTCAAGTTGAGATTGTACCAACTTCCCCAACCGCAGCGGGAGCAGATAAAATAACCTTTTTGTTTAGTCCGAACCCAGGAGAACCCCTGCAACCCTTAACACAAATTGCTTCCGGGGGTGAAATGAGTCGTTTTTTATTGGCGCTCAAAACTTGTTTTTCTCAAGCTGATGAGAATGCGACACTGATATTTGATGAAATTGACGTTGGGGTTTCTGGACGTGTCGCACAGTCTATTGCGGAAAAATTGCATCAGTTAGGTGAAAGCTCTCAAGTATTATGTGTGACACACCAGCCTTTGGTTGCAGCAATGGCAGATCGACATTTCCGAGTCGATAAGCAAGTCATTACTTCCGCTGAAGGTCACAAAACAAACAACGGACATCCGGAACAACGTACTGTTGTGCGAGTCACAAGCCTGGATAATTTAAAAAAGCGTCGAGAAGAACTAGCACAGTTAGCTGGTGGGAAATCGGCGCAGGAGGCGATCGCATTTGCTGAGTCTTTGTTGACGCAAGCAGCGCACCACCGACAAAAAAGTTAATCTGAGGCAGTGCAGTTAATTGCTGGACGCCAAGAACCATAAGACATGAGTATTATTTTTTGCAGACACAAACTGTTTGCCTTGCAGCGATATATCTCCCCAATCTCTAAAAGTCGTTCATCTTTGAGTTTTTGACGCTCGTTGACCGGTACTATACCGTTTCGGACTTTTCCTAAAGGAACTGTCGTTAATACAGGTTTAAAAGTAGAAAAGGGAAGGAATTTCCCTATAGGATTCACATCTAAGGTTGACGTTACCTGTGCTCTTTGTCATGCAACCCTTTCAGATAAGAGTGAACGCCTTGCGGGAGTACCTAATGGCGAACTTGCTATTCCTCTGTTGGTTGCCTTGTCACCAAATACAGCAGCAGGGTTTGCAAGGTTGAACTTCAACCCTCTAGATCCACAATACAAAGGCAATGGTAAGACTATTTTGGACAGTAAAAATAACCTTGTAGAACTACCCGATCCAAATAAGTTTGAACAAGCTTTCGACGATGCCGTATTAGATGTGCCTTTTGGTAACTTTGAAAGTTCTCCAGATAGCATCAACAACACCACCCAAATTCCCAGTGCCTTCACATTTAAGAATCATCCTTATTTAGCTGACGGACAGTTTGCCGTAGGTCCGTTTGCTGGACTGAGTGCTATCAACAACGCTGTTCATTCTTCAGAAATCAATCTGTTGGCAGCATCTCAACTGAGTGCAGCAACTCTTAACATTGACCCAGAAGTTTATATTGGTACATTTCTTCAGAATGCTGTCGATCCAAACCTACGTTTACCGGAAGGAAATCCAGTAAAACCCTCGGAGTGGCTGCGTCAGGTTGCGCCGAATGTGACACAAGCAGAGTTAGAAGATCAAGTCCCTGCCCCCGGTACGGGAAGTCCTCCAAACTTGCGACCCAGCTTGGTTACATACAACGGTTTGGTTTTCAGCCCGAATACTGGAAATCCGGATGATGTTGCCAGTGGAACTTTCCTATTTGCTAACAATGCCATGTCTGCTTTCCAAAATAGCTTGGTACCACCTGCCAATCGCACTCCTGAAAACAGGCAAGCGTTGAATACAGGTTCTGTTAGGCGTGGGGCAAAAGTGTTTGCACAAGCCAAATGCGCAACTTGTCACATTGCACCCTTTTTCACTGACAACAAAATTCATCCGATTGAGGAAATTGGTACAAATTCAGCTCGTGCTAAGTCTCGCCTTAAACTAAATGACTTGTTAGTACCACCTCAACTCTACACCTTTAACACAGCCGTTCCTATAACTAGTAACGCCGAAGTGCTAGATGTGCCAACGGATGGCATCTCCGATAGTCCCACGACTCTACCTAAAGGTATATTACCGAATGGTGGTTACAAAACGACTTCCTTACTTGGTTTGTCTTTCAGCGCACCATATTTGCACGATGGTGGTGTAGCAGTGCGGGCAGGAGGTCTGAGGGTTAACGAAAATGGTAGTTTTACTGTTGTTGATCCCAGTGGATTAGGGCTAACAGGTACTCTCAGCCAAGGTTTACCTGCCGATCCTGCTAGCAGCTTGCGTGCCTTGGTTGATCGTGACCTTCGCGCCCTAGTTGTGACAGCAAACAAAGCTTACCCCCCTCTAGTGCGTAGTAACCTTGATGGCACAGGTCACGATTTCTACGTAGATAGGCAAGCTGGGTTTAATCCAAACCAGCAAACAGATTTGATTAATTTCTTACTGGCACTAGATGACAAGCCTGGTAACTTTTAATATTGACATTGGGTGTAACTACAGTTGTTTGGTGCACCCAAGGTCTTATCGGCTGCAATATTGCTTTGAGCCAGTGCAGATTGTTTAGACTCTATTTTGTTGCGACGGCAACTTTCTGTAGTAATGTCATAGGTCCAACGTCTTTGAGAATCTGCATTTGTTGCTCGTTTCGTACGAAAAGCGAACCTGCAAATCCTAATGAGTTGACAGCAATGGATTCAAAAGATTCATGCGATAGCGTTTGCGTAGCGCCCCCTATGCCTGCGGCACGGCTACGCCTATCGGGGCTAGCGCTGCTGCTTTCAGCAGATCGCGGTACAATCAACATCCATTCCCTTGTCGCCAGAAGATTATAAGCACCAGATTGTTTTCCACTGTTTTCTAAACCGACAGCGTGTAGCAGAGTGCGGTACTGCGAGAGTGTGACTTCAGCCGCTTTCAATGGAGATTGTACCGAAAGAGGATCTAGCTTTGTAAAGGCGTGTACAAAAGGAAGTTGTGGTATAGTGGCAACACAGTCTTGAAATTCAGCGAATGCGAACAGAGGTTCTACTGGTATTTGCAACCCATTGGGTATGAGTGGAAGTGGAACCAGTTGCAAATGCTTGTGTCGCTGACTAGCACCTGCAATTTTGCCCGCATTGTAAAAGACTAAACCATCAAACTCAGCTAGACACGCCCACATTGCTGCAAAATCTTGCAGAGTGAGTAGAGTTTCCTGTTCCTCAAAAGCACGAGTAATAAGCAGCAGGTGATAGTCAGTAACGTTAAATTTGTTTAAGATACATACGTGAGTTTGAGAAATTTCTGCAACAAACAAATCCTCCTCGTAAGGAAGAAAAGGATTAAATTCTTGACCGGAGGAAGTTTGTGTTTGTTGTTTTTGCTTAACAGCTTCTTTGCGAACCAGGTTAGATAAGACTCGCACTAAGAAACGAACACCATCTTGTTCTATGAACTCAAATTCTGTTGGTATTGTCAGCAACGCCCCACATTGTAGAGCGTACTCAGTCTGTTCTTTGACACGTTTCCACAAAGTGCCTGGTTTCAGTAAAATTTCTTCATGTATAGTTTGTTTTTCTTCTGGCATGATAGCGCGAATAGAGAGTGTGAAAAATAACTTATGTATTAATTTTTAAAAACCGTTGCAACAAACCAATGACAACCTCAGGTCTTTCCAAATGGGGTAATACTCCTGCATCTGGGATTGTATGAAAATCACGAATTGCATTGGTATTTAACTTTCTCAAACGCTGTCCTAGCTGAACACTGGTAAATTGTGCCTCCTCACCCCACAATATTACTGTAGGAATAGTCAGTTGTTGAATATACAAACTCAAGTCAAAATAAAGGTTACCTTGTAAAAATGCCAAGGCTGCAAATTTAGCATTAGGCTGTTTTGCAGAGGCTAAGAAAGCTTGTACCATTTCTTGAGAAACTCGTTCTGGTTTGGCAAACAAAAAACTTTGTAAAAAGTTGCGTACCGCCAGTTCATTTTTAGCGCCAATAGTATAAATGAAATCGTCCAAGAGTGGTGTGTTGATGAGTCCAAGTGGAAGTCTGCGTCCTACACCTTGCCCAAAATCATCAAATCCAGAGGGACACACCAGAAACAGGGCTTGAAATAAAAAAGGGTGAGTAATAGCGAGGCGAATTATCAAACCAGCTGTTAATGAAGACGCAATCACCGTTACTGGTGGACGACAAGTATGTCTAATAAATTCTGCAATACTCGTCAAATAATCGTTAATTTGGTAATCTCGCACAGGATGTGCAGATTCACCCCAACCGATTAAGTCCGGCGCTATGATCTCGTGCGTAACTGCAAAAGCAGGGTAAACTTTAGACCATTCATAAGCACAAGCCCCGCCACCAAAGTTATGGAGAAAAACTAGGGGAGGTAAATTTTCTCTCTCAGCAATCAACCAAGGTGCAGTCGTTTGGGTGTAGTAAGTCATAAACCCAACAGAGGTATGAACGACTTTTTGTCCAAAGCCAGGGGGTTGAAACTGGAGCATAGTTTGCTACCCTCGTGAATATGTGTTTCTAGTGGCAAAGTTAAAGCGTGGTGGCGTATAGGTCAAGGTTGCTGCCTACAAATCAAATAATTGTGGCGTGTCACTTTTGTACTTGCCATTTTTTTGCTGTATACTCCCAATGCTTTAATAATATCAATATTGATGTCATGAGTTATTAATTTTTCAGGTGTATATACATAAATTGGGAACCTAAGCAATCGTACTATACTGGAGTTTAGACTACAAAAAAGATTTTAGCGTTTAGCTCTCGAAATTAGTCTCAAGTCCAGCATCAAACCAAGTGCGCCAAAAGTGAGAAATCAGTAGATGGCGCACGCCCCCAATCACTATTCGTTGAATTTATGGATTTATCATTTCCAGGGTCTACTACAGAGAACCAATCTCCGCTATTTGCACCTCTGACACCTGTATTCTCGGATAATGTACTTGACGTGCTTGGTGTTAGCACTTTCCATAAAAGCCCTAGTGCTATATTTACGGTGAACAGTACGGCAGATGTGGTGGACGATAGCGATGGCGTGACGACTCTGCGTGAAGCTATTAATCAAGCTAATGCTGATGATGGTCAAGATTTAATTGTGTTTGAGCGATCGCTCTTTTCCAATGCGCAGACGATTACCTTGAGCTTGGGAGAACTAGACATCACTCATAACTTGGATATTATCGCCCCAAGGGATTTGTTAACAGGTGGGAACTTGGTGACAGTGAGTGGCAATAATGCTTCGCGGGTATTTGAGATTGAGACGGGAGCATCGGTGAATCTCTCTGGGTTGATTATAGCCGATGGCAGTGTGACGGGTGATAACGGTGCTGGGATCAAGAACTCTGGTAATCTGACTCTAGATAACAGCATTGTTCGCAATAACTCTGCTTTTAGCATACTCGTACCCGCGTACAAAAGCTATACCCTCTCTGCTGGTCTTGGCGGCGGCATCTATAATTACCGTGGCAACCTTGAGGTGAACAACAGTACCATCATCGGTAACTCGGCACGTGATGGCGGCGGCATCTATAACGAACTTGGTATTAGTACGGTGAACAACAGTACCATCAACGGTAACTCGGCAAAGTATAACGGCGGTGGCATCACAAACTACGGCACTGGTACAGTGAACAACAGCACAATCACCGGCAATTCAGCAGGTGCCAGCGGCGGTGGCATCCGCACCAGCAACAGCATAGTGATGTTCAGCAAAACCGGTGAGCAATTGAACAGAACCAGCATGGTCGTTAGTAACAGCACCATCACCGGTAACTCGGCAAAGGCTAGTGACGGCGGTGGCATCTGTAACCAATTTGGTGACACTACCTTAACGGTAAGTAACAGCACCATCAACGGTAACTCTGCAGGTGGCAAAGGCGGCGGCATCTATAACGATAACGACTTTGGTAGTGGTAACAGTAACAGTAACAATACGGTGAGCAACAGTACCATCAACGGTAACTCGGCAGGTGATAAAGGCGGCGGCATCTATAACGGTGGACCAGGAACTCTTGAGAAAGATAACACCAGCATTACGGTGAACAACAGCACCGTCAGCGGCAATACCGCAGGTAATAACGGCGGCGGTATCTATAACAATCACGCCCTGACGCTGCTGTTCAGTACTATCACCCTCAACCAAGCTGCTGATGGCGGAGGCGTCTTCAATAGTCTTTATCCTACTCCTTATACTACTACTATTCCTACAGGAGTAGCAACTGTGCACAACACGATTATTGCTGCAAACACCCCCACTGCCAAGGGTGTTAACCGCGATGTGGCAGGTCCCTTCACAAGCAATGGTTACAACCTGATTGGCGACAGCACGGGCAGTACCGGATTTGGATCTACAGGAGACATAGTAGGCACTAGTGACAACCCAATTGACCCCCGCTTAGCTGTGTTGGACTTCAATGGTGGTTCTACAGCAACCCATGCTCTCTTCCCAGATAGTCCAGCAATTGATGCTGCCGATCCTACCGTGCTGGATACTGACCCTACAACCGACCAACGCGGGAAACCTCGTGTAAGTAGTAGTACCGATATTGGGGCATTTGAATTTGCCTGATTATGGCAATTGAGCGCTCTTTTAATTCACAATCTTAATATTTAAACTATTGTACAAAAATTCACAGTCCTCAAAGTATACTGAGGACTGCTTTTATTTAGATGAAAAACAGAAACACCCTGATATCTAGCCTTTGACTATTTAATGACTAGCAACGACCAAAGCGGGGCGGCTTTGATCCCATCATTATAGGAATGGGCTTTTGCGCCGTTGTTTTGTCAAAAATCAGTCTATATGGTGGTGAACTGATGAAGAATCATCGTCATAATGATTCTGCAACAGAACAAGCGAAGATATGAATCGTGACTAACAACAATCGCTCTCAATGGGATTTAGGCAGATTCATCCAAACCCTCACCTATTTTGAGGTCATCCCTTTTGTAAACTGGGTACAGGATTTGATCCAAGGTCGTCCTAATAGTAGCCAAAATATACCTGATGGAGCAAAACAAGTGGGTGTGATACTAGTAGCAGGTGCGACGGGTGGAGTTGGTCAGCGAGTGGTCAAAC
The DNA here is from genome assembly GCF_012912135.1 of Brasilonema bromeliae SPC951. Classification (GTDB taxonomy): domain Bacteria; phylum Cyanobacteriota; class Cyanobacteriia; order Cyanobacteriales; family Nostocaceae; genus Brasilonema; species Brasilonema bromeliae. Next base: position 17,479 of record NZ_QMEB01000030.1, read on the forward strand.
GACTGCTGGAACAAGGTTATAAAGTGCGTGCACTCGTGCGAGATATCGACAAAGCACGGTCAATTCTCAGTGACAAGGTTGAATTAGTCGTTGCAGATATTACCAAACCAGAAACTTTAACTCCCCTAGTTATGGCTAATATCCAAGCGGTGATATGCTGCACCGCCGTACGCGTGCAACCAGTAGAAGGAGATACGCCAGAACGCGCCAAATACTATCAGGGCATCAAATTTTATCAACCAGAAATTGTTGGCGATACTCCTGAAAATGTAGAATACCAAGGTGTGAAAAACTTGGTAGAAGCTGCTGCTAAATATCTGCCCAAAGCAGGGGAAAAACTATTATTTGATTTCACCAAACCATCAACAGAATTAAAGAATACCTGGGGTGCGGTGGATGATGTTGTGATGGGTGGCGTGAGTCAAAGTCAAATCCAGTTGGTGGAAGAAACAGCTTTGTTTGCTGGTAATGTCTCAACTGCGAACTCGGGAGGCTTTGCTTCTGTAAGAACGAAAAATTTCGCGCCTCCCTTCAATCTCTCTGGTTACGAAGGTGTAGAATTGCGCTTAAGAGGTGATGGTAAGCGTTATAAATTTCTTTTGCGTACAGAAACACAATGGGATGGTGTTGCCTACAGTTACTCTTTTAATACAGAAGCTAATACCTGGATAGATGTTCGCATTCCCTTTGCCCAGATGATTGCGGTATTTCGTGCCAAAAGTCTGAAAGATTCTCCGCAAATTGATCAAAGCAAAATTTGCTCTTTTCAACTGATGCTGAGCAAGTTTGAATATGATGGTGAGTTAAATCCCCAATTTTCTCCTGGTGGTTTTGCTTTGGAAGTGGAATCAATGAAAGCTTATGGTGGGGTAAATTTACCACAGTTTGTCTTAGTCAGTTCAGCGGGTGTGACTCGTCCTGGTCGTCCTGGAATCAATTTAGATGAAGAACCGCCAGCAGTCAAATTAAATGACCAGTTAGGAGGAATTTTAACATGGAAGTTGAAAGGAGAAGATAGTTTAAGAGAAAGTGGAATTCCTTACACGATTATTAGACCATGTGCGCTGACTGAGGAAGCAGGAGGTAAGGAGTTTATTTTAGAACAAGGTGACAATATCAGAGGAAAAATCAGCCGCGAGGATGTGGCTAAGCTTTGTGTGGAAGCGCTACAACAAACGAAAGCGTCTAACGTTACGTTTGAGGTGAAACAGGGAGAAAATACTGCTAGTTATATTGATTGGCAAAGGTTATTTTCTCAACTGCAACCAAACTGAGGGTAGAGTGTGTGAGGTACTTCATGTAAGCAACTTTGGATAAGTTTTACGGAGTAGCAAAGTCATGAAACGTATTGGGCTGATGGCATTAGCCCTATTTTTGCCTATTGTACTTTGGGGCACAGTCTTTTCAAACACCGCCTTATCTCAGCAAATAGAATCTCGCTTCTACAACCTAGAAGCAGATTTTAATCGTTTGGAGTCGCGGGTTAATCGCATTGAGGCGCAGTTAAATCAAAGTGGGCGATCCTCGCCTTCTGGTAGCGCAACGATTACACCATCTCCACGTTCTGGAAGAACTGTGTCGCCGCAAGAACGAGAGAAGATGTTTGATAGACTTGCAACTTTGGTGGTAGAACTCAAGCAGCAGGTTAATGCACTAGAAGGGCGAGTTGCTAAATTAGAGAAACGCTAGTGCAAGGAGTCAGAAGTCAGAAGTCAGGAGAGAAAAATACTTACACAATCAGAGTTATAAGCTCTTCCTAACTGTCTAGTTATTTCTGCCGCGCTGCGCTAGGTTGTTGTAGCGTTGGTACTTGGAATGGAAAATCAGATTGATAGACCAAATTCTTTATGCATGAGAACTGCATAAGTTGATTTTGCTGCCAACTATTAATTTTGTACAGGGGAAGGAAAGAACCTTCACCTTCAAAACAACTTTAATCCAGGAGAATTATGTCTACTCAAACTCAACCTATTCTGAAAAAAGGTAGCCAAGGTCCAGAAGTCACCCGTCTGCAAAAGTTGCTGAATCAGGCTGACCGCAAAAAAAACTTCGGAAATCCTCCTCCTCTAAAAGAGGACGGAGATTTTGGAGGTAATACTGAGACTGCTGTTAAGAACTTCCAAAAATTTTATGGATTAACTATCGATGGAGTTGTTGGTTCTAAGACCTGGGCGAAATTGACCGAAGTAGCAAGTTAGTGTTTTAGCTTTGCGTCGGATTTAGAAGTTATTACCCCCGTCTGTTTCTTACCTCAAGGCGATCGCCTACCCTCAATCCGCTGTTTGGCAGAGAGTTTGCAAGTTAATAAACTCACAATCATTGAAGCTTATAACGTTCTAGAAGCCGATGGTGTTGTGTGTGCGCGTCAAGGTTCAGGATATTTTGTCAATAGTGTCTCTGTTCCTTCTGCTAACCTAAAATCAACATTTGCCCCCGCACAAAATGTCATAATTCCAAAACAAGGAGGAAGTTGCTTTTTTGATATGTACACGGCTGGGGTGCACGCACAATCTCAACCGGGGATAATTAACTTTAGTCTTGGTTTTCCTCATCCACCAAAAGATATAGATTTAATTGCTAGACGAGCGCTCAAACAAGCACCTGATAGCTTATTTCAATACGATTTGCCTCAAGGACAACTGACTCTGCGCAGGCAAATTGCTCAGATGTTGATTCAACAAGGAATGGAGATATCGGCAGATAATTTGATTATTACCAATGGCTCTGAACAAGGGCTATCATTGGCATTGCAACATCACATACAACCAGGTGACTGGGTGATTGTTGAGAGTCCTACATATTTTGGGGCGATTACCTTCGGTAGAGCTTCGCTTAACGCCATCCTAGAAAAATTAAAAGCCAAAATTATAGGCATTCCCATGACTGCGGAGGGGATGAACCTTGAGTTATTAGAGCAATATCTCAAAAGTCATCGCCCAAAATTAATTTATACCATCAGTACCTTACATAACCCTACAGGGATAACGACAACTCAAGCACATCGCCAAGAATTACTCTCTTTAGCCGAAAAATACGAGTGTCCGATTTTAGAAGATAATGCTTATGAAGGACTATGTTTTGAAACGGTACCACCACCAATCAAAGCTTTCGACAAACAAGATTTGGTGACTTATGTAAACACTTTTTCTAAAACTTTGATGCCTGGTTTACGAGTCGGTTATATGGTAGTGACAGGCAAACATTATCAAGAAATACTTGAGCAGAAATTGCTCCATGATTTTCATACATCCACCATTTCCCAAGCAATAGTCAGCGAGTACCTAGCATCAGGACATCTCCGCCGTCACCTCAAGCAAATGCGTGCAGAACTTCTTCAAAGCCGTAATCTTATGCTTCAAGCCTTGGAGTGTTACTTTCCCGAAGAAGCACGGTGGACTGTTCCAAATGGTGGATTATTTCTTTGGGTGCAATTACCTGAGAATATTCCTACTAAGACAATTCGCATCGAAGCTTTATCTCAAAATGTCTTAGTTGCTTGTGGTTCGGCGTTTTTCCCAGACAAGAAAGGTTATCCAGCAATGCGGTTGAGTTATTGTCTCACACCAGAGGAGATCGAAAAAGGTATTTCTATATTGGGTAAATTGTTGAAAAAATATCTTTACAAAGGGTGTGAGAGGATATCTAATAATCATCAAACACTTGTTCACAGCATTTAGATAAGCTAATATTTTGTATTCCTGTTTAACATATCTGAGTGATAATTCATCCAGAAGATAGATGGAGTGATTAAGCAAAACTATCTCTTGGAGAGAAGAAATGACATTCCTATACTTCCTAAAATGTTGGCAGTGTTAAATACGGAGTTTTAGTTATGTCTTATCCAGAAAACGAAAAATCTCAAGAACAAAGCACTGACGCTTCCGGCGGTTATCAAACCACTATTGACGAAGAAACCCGCAAGACCGGGGCTGCTACTGAAGTTGGTGCTAAAGAGTCTGCAAAACCAGAATCTGGTACCAGCGACCAATTTGTTGAGGGCGCTCCTAATCAGGGAACCGAAAAGCGTTAAGTTTCAATTCAATTGAAACTTGTCGTATTCACAAAATCACAGGTGGAATTGTGTGAAGCAGGCTGCACTTTTTCCACCTATTTTTTGTTATACCTGACTATTTGATATCACACTCGCACTAATTCAACCGTGAAATCAAGTGTTCGCCAACGCGCAACGCATTAGCCATAATCGTCAGCGCAGGACTCACACCGGAACTAGACGGGAAGAAACTGCTATCTACAATGTAGAGATTATCTACATCATGGGTGCGACAATTGAGGTCGAGAACAGATGTTGTCGGATCTTCTCCAAAGCGACAAGTCCCACTCTGATGCGCCACAACTCGAATAGGCGTATTGCTATAAGGATAAATGCTTAACGGGAATACCGCACTTTTTGTAGTTTTGTCTATAGCTTTCAACACCTCTGTCCAATGATAAATCAGACGGTCATGAGCCTCGAAATTATTGGGCGTGTAATCCAGATGCAGCTTGGAACCTTGCACCCGCACTCTATTGTTGGGGTCAGGCAAATCTTCTGTTTGCAACCACCAACCTATTGTACGTGTTGCCAACTGCTGTAGTCCAAATCCTGGTATTAATCTTGATAGAAGAGACAACAAAGGCGGTGCTTCAGCAGGAATCATATCTTGAAGAATATTACCTGTATTTTGGATATGACCCATTGGATATTCAAAATCTGAGTCTCCCCAGTAAAAATCGTGGACGCAAATCGTCTTTTGGAACACAGCAGGATTGGGTGTAGCAGTGAGTTGGACGACTGCTGAGAGTAGGTGTTTCATGAAATTGCGTCCCACCTGATCTGAACTATTTGCTAGTCCAGTGGGGTGTTTTTCATTTGCCGATCGCAACAACAAAGCCGCTGAGTTCACAGCACCACACGCCAAGACTACAATATCACCGAAAAATAGATAAGATTGACCACCAATTTCCGCTTCAACAGCTTGCACTTCTCGACCAGACGGACTAGTGTGTAAACACACAACTTTCGCGTCAGTTTTTAGTGTAACGTTAGGAAACTCTAAAGCAGGGACAACTCCTGATACCTCAGCATCAGCTTTACCATCAATCTTACAGGGAAAGCCATCACAAGTTTTACACCGGACACAAAGACTCTCATTAACATCACTTTCATTCAGCCTCAAGCCCAAAGGCAGATATCCTGGATGCAGCCCTTGATTAGAGATAGCATCACAAATTTGCTGCATCCGAGGTTCGTGGCTTATTGGAGGATAAGGATAATCTTCACTCCTATGAGGCTCTGTTGGATCGTCTCCTTGTTTACCATGAACAAAGTACAGCTTTTCTGCTTCTGTGTAGTAAGGTTCAAAGTCTTGGTATTTTAGAGACCATTCTGGAGAGATACCGTCTTGATGTTGAACCTTCTCAAAATCCTTTTCTCGCATCCGCAACAAAGCCGCACCATAAACCTTGGTGTTCCCTCCTACCCAATAGTTGGTTTGGGGACGAAAAGGCTCTCCAGAAATATCGTACCACTGTTCACGAGTGTGATAGCGTCCTTTTCCAAAAACCTCTCCGGCATTCCAATTATCATTTTCTTTGGGTAAGAAATTGCCTCTCTCCAGGACAAGAATTTTCTTACCTGTTGGTGCAAGTTTGTGTAATAATGTACCTCCACCTGCACCTGTACCGACGATAATCAAGTCATAGTGTTGGTCATCAATAATCATAGGATTTCTCCTCTTTTAAGGCTGTAGATAAACAAGTAAAACCCAAATTTGACAACTTCAAAAAATGATTGCTCAACCTTCCTTCACTGCCAGATATAAATGAGAACAAACAAAATAATCCAAATCACATCAACAAAGTGCCAAAACAATGATGTCGCATTCACACCAAAGTGACTTGAATCATAATTACCCGGAATGAACGAGCGAGCAAAAATTATCATTTGTAAAATGATTCCAGTCAGAACGTGCAAACCGTGAAAACCAGTCAACAAGTAGAACGTCCCACCAAAAACACCACTGGTAAAGCCAAAAGCAAGATGATTCCATTCAATCGCCTGTCCAACAAGGAAGTAAGTTCCCATTGCCATTGTTGTTAGAAGAAACAGACGAAATTGATTTAAATTGTGACGTACTAAGGCACGTTCTGCGAGATAAATCACAAAGCTACTGGCAACAAGAACTACCGTATTAATAGCAGGGTCTTTAACTTCTAATCCAGAAACACCAGGCGGTAACCAGTCGGGTGTTGTTGTTTTATAGACAATATATCCGGCGAAAAAACTTAAGAAAATGACACTTTCTGAAAGTAAGAACACAATAAAGCCGAACATTTTATTGCCTTCTTCATCGTGGGTATGCTCATGAGAAGGTTCTTGTATCTGTTCTGGAATTATGGAACTGTCCATTGATTAAATTCTCCTTGACTTGACGGCTGATTATTTGTACTTATTCGTTGGCATAATTGTAGAATTGTAGGTTGGGTTAAGCGGAGCACAACCCAACAAAACTTTCGGTTGGTGTTGGGTTTCGTTCCAAGGGCCCAACCTACTTACTTGTTATTCACGTATGCGCTTTGCGCACGCCCAGAGGGCTAACGCGCAGCGTGCCCGCAGGGCTTATGATTTAGCATTGCTATGTGAACAAGCAACAGTCATCACCAGAAATACGTTCATTTCTGTCAATCTACGATTTGTGATTATGAACTTGACCAGCCGCAGCGACTAATGGTTCAGATTTCCCATAACCATATGGTTCAGAAATTATCACAGGAATTTCTTCAAAATTCTCTACAGGTGGTGGTGAAGAAACCAGCCACTCTAGTCCAATTGCCCGCCAAGGATTTTTAGGAGCCTGCTTTCCATGCATCCAGGAAGCTATCATATTCAAAATGAAAGGTAAAGTAGACATCCCTAGTAAAAACGCTCCAATACTGGCAACAATATTCCAAAATGTATACTCAGGAGCGTAGGAAGAAACGCGACGCAACATTCCTTGTAATCCTAATGGATGCATTGGGAAAAAGTTAAGATTGGTGCCAATAAATGCCAGCCAAAAGTGCAACTGACCCCAGCCCTCGTTGTACATACGTCCAGTCATTTTGGGGAACCAGTGATATATGGCAGCAAACATTCCCATTGTGACCGTACCGTAGAGCACGTAGTGGAAATGACCCACCACATAGTATGTATTGTTGACGTGAACATCAATTGGAACAGAAGAGAGTGTAATGCCAGTTATTCCTGCAAACACGAACAATATTAATCCACCTAACGCGAATAGCATCGGCGTATTTAGCCGCAACTTACCTCCCCAGATAGTTGCAACCCAAGCAAATACTTTAATACCTGTAGGCACAGAAACGAACATTGTCGAGAGCATGAAAATCATCCGCATCCAGCCCGGAGTCCCACTCACATACAGATGGTGTACCCAAACTAAAGCACTGACTCCAGCAATCAAGAGTGATGAAATTGCAACGACTTTGTAACCAAACAGAGGTTTACGAGCATACACAGGAAAGATTTCTGAAAAAATCCCGAAAACGGGCAGAATGATGACGTAAACCGCAGGGTGAGAATAGAACCAGAAAAAGTGTTGGAAAAGAACTGCGTTACCTCCTTTTGCAGGGTCAAAAAAGCTCGTTCCAACTGTTAAGTCAAACAGAAGCATAACTGCGCCTGCAGTTAAGGCAGGGAGTCCAAAGAGTTGGATAATCTGGGCGCTAAAGACTGCCCAGACAAACAGAGGCATCCGGAAGAATGTCATGCCAGGTGCACGCATCTTGACAATAGTTGTCACAAAGTTGACTGCTCCCATAATCGAGGAAACCCCCGATATTGCCACAGCCAAAAGCCAGACAAATTGACCATTTATCAATTGACCTGAGGGGTTTTGCAAACTGACGGGAGGGTAGGACCACCAGCCTGCTTGTGCTGGGCCACCTGGGACAAAGAAACTCGCCATCAGCAAAATTCCGGCTATGGGAACCATCCAGAAGGCAACGGCATT
>NZ_QMEB01000030.1:25500-35628 GCF_012912135.1 Brasilonema bromeliae SPC951
GCGCGGAAATGCCATATCTCGCGCCCCAATCATTAACGGCACAAGGTAGTTGGCAAAACCTACTAATACTGGAAATGTCCAACCGAATAACATGACTGTGCCATGCATAGTAAACATGGCATTGTAGACTGTGCGGTCAACAAGGTCTGATTCTGGGGTAATCAGTTCTCCCCGAATCACCATTGCAAAGATGCCACCAACAAGAAAGAAAATGAAAGCAGTGACGATGTACTGGATACCAATGACTTTGTGGTCAGTGCTGAAGCTGAAGTATCTTTTCCAGCCTGTTGCGGCTTCGTGGTGAGGTTTTCCACCACTATTTAGATTGATGTCTTTAATAGAAATATTGGTCATTTGTTATTTGTCCTTGCGAAACTCACAAATCACAACTAATTGCTGTAATTGACCAGAGGAGGCTGTGCAGGCTCAACTGTAGCCCAGCCAGTTTTGATAAGTCCTTTTGTTTCCTGGGTATACTCAGCAAAAGCTTGATTGGGTGCAGGAGATGGCTTTTGAGTTGCTACTTCGGCAAGCCACTTATCATAGTCTTCGGGAGACTCAACAACTACATTCGCCTGCATTGTAGCGAAGTAAGTACCGCTAAATTGGGAATCGGTCAATTGGTATTTGCCGACGCGGATGGGAGTGAATTCAAAGTCAATTGTGCGTTTGGGAATGATGTCTTGCTTGAGTCGGAAAGCGGGAATATAAAAGCCGTGGATCACGTCTTCTGATTGCAGTGCTAAACGAACGCGGCGATCGCTGGGCAAATGCAATTCAGTACTGGTGATACCTTGATTGGGGTAGCGGAATACCCAAGCCCACTGTTTAGCATCGACTTCAATGTTTTCTACAGGTTCAGTTGAGGAGTCAACAGGCGCAGCATAAGCTGATTCCATCCCCATTGGTGTATGCAGGTGCACAATTTCCATTGGACCACGAATCGCCATTTGCTCGTAGACTTGATAGCTATACCCCGCAATCCATAACACTACCAAAATTGGGATAGCTGTCCAGACAACTTCCAGTGTGATATTTCCTTCAATCGGGGGACCATCTTTAAAATCATACCTGCCAGCTCGATGGAAAGTCACGGAGTATATGATAGTCGCAGTCACTCCAACAAAGATGAATGCGCCCAGTGTGACGAGAAAACTGAACAAATCATCTATCAGTTGTGATTCTGCTGCAGCTTGCGGGGGAAGCCAAGAATATGCCTGCTGCCCTACCCAGAGACTGATAAGAGTGAGGGCGATCGCACTTACAATGAGTCTCAAAACATTCCAGATTTTCATAGTCATTAGTCATTAGTCATTAGTCATCAGTTATCAGTCATTGGTCATTAGTCATTAGTCATTGGTCATCAGTCATTAGTCATTAGCCATTAGCAAAGAACAAATGACTAAGGACTAGAACTATTTACTTCAGCAGCGTATTGGGGTTTTGACCCAATCGCAACAACATGTCAGCAGTATTATGTACCCCAAACTCAGCAGCCAGTTGCGCTCCTAGTGTTCCATGTAAGTACATTAAAAACATGATTGCGAACCCAGAAAACAGATAACTCCATTGCACTTGTTGGCTTTCGTCCTTGCACCAAACATAGCGCTGTAATCCTCTCCAGACTGTCATGCCAACAATCAGTGCTAATAACAAAACACCACCCACACCATGCCAAAGCATTGTTTCCATTGCCTGCAATCCCCAAGCACTCTTCATATCAGATGGTGGATTTGCCAGCATGATTTCGTAAAAGCCTGCTGTCACGGTAAAAAAGCTAATAATGGCTGAACCCAGGATATTGTACCAGCCGACATCAAAGAAGTTGGAACGAACAGCCTTAATTGCCAAAAACTTGAAGACTAGAGTTTGTAACGGGAACAGTACACCTACGAAATCAAAGAGAATGCCGAGAATAAACAAACCTAGAGTGAGATGAACTAAGTTTGGATGAATTGGTATTGCATAGGGCAATCCGTTTACGCCAACATGTGTTTTTAATTGGTCAATAATTTCAGCGTTCATTGCAACAACCCCTCTTTTAGTGCTTCAACAACTGGTACTGTATGCAGTCCATAGACCCAAACCAGTTTGTCTCCGAGATACACTTGTACGCCAACCAGAAGAGTTAAAATCAGTCCTAGTGTAAGATAAGAAAAAGGTATCTTGTTTGGGGTGCGGATACGAATCACATAGCGCCAAGCTGTAATAGATGCAAGAATTCCTGAAAGCGACCAGCCAAGCAGTGTATGAAAATTCAGCACTGACTCAACAGCATCGTAAGGTTCTGCCAAACCAGCTTCAAACTGACCAAAAATGATAGCAATGAAGATGGAAATTGTAGCGAAAAACATATTCCACCAACTCACTTCAAAAAGACGGTATTTCCCTGTGAAATAGCCAATGACATCGCAAACAAAGGCAAACAATACCATCGCAATGACGAAGTGTACAACGATGGGGTGAATTGTATCCGGATACGGTAAATAGTGGTCGTTCAAAGCCGGAAGATACTCAAACATATTTTTCTCCAAGACATATCTTCTGAATGATTTGCCACTGCAAATTATGTATTCAGTAAAAACTTTTGAGACTAAAAATTCTCATACTGAATCAAATTAAGGCTCTACGACGTTTCATGTTTGTCAATTCTTGACAAAAGAAATTTTTAGAACTTTCTGTAAGCCGTTGTGGAGAGTGTTTAACAGTTATCAGTTATCAGTTGCTGAATAACTGTTCACTGTTTACTGTTTACTGATTGAATGAAAACCTACTATTTAACAAAGTGAAGTTTGAGTCATCCAGCGTGCAATTAACACGCACAATGATTCGATACCTACTTTGAGGTTCAGATACTCAATCATTAAGTCAGAAAATAGCCACAGGTTTTAACCAAAAACCTGGTTCAATCGCAGCCCCATGCCCAATCAATTTGCATTTTTGTGGTAATTTATTCCCCTGGGCTGTTTACCACTGTTAGCTATCTTAAACTTATGTAAACAAAATTTATGTATTCTTTGATAGTTTTATATTTTTTTTATTTTGTTATAATGGGACAATAAAATCAACTGTTTTTTCTCTTTGAGATATTAGAAGATAGCACAAATAATCGTAAAATTAAGCATACCAACAAGGGTGATGCAAACGCCTACAAATAGTTTGTTCCAACCTCCTTGAATGGTATATTTATTTACGCGCCCACTGTGCTAGTCAATTCAGAATTGATCTTGGAGAGTTCTAGGTAAACCATCAAATATTGTAAGATACAGAAGTTGTGTGCAACATCTTTACCATATACATAAGGGTAGTGGGAAAGAACTGGCTACCACGCGAGAAATGCCATGATTAAGCTTTATCAGGTCGAATTATCCGGAAATTGTTATAAAGTACGACTAATGCTGTCGCTGCTTGAGATTAAGCATGAGCAGGTGTTGGTTGATCTTCCCAGCGGCGAACACAAATCTCTCCAATTCCTCAAACTAAATCCCTTTGGTCAAATTCCTGTGCTGGTGGATGGGGATGTTGTGGTGCGAGATTCTCATGCAATTCTGGTTTATCTAGCACGACGTTACGGTGATGAGAATTGGTTACCCACAGAAGCAGAACCAATAAGCAAAGTCATGCGGTGGCTGTTCACTGCTGCAAACGAAATTCGTCAGGGACCGGAATTTGCCAGACGATACCACCTGTTTCAAATTCCGCTAGATGTGCAACTGGCAACAGAAAGAGCTTATGCAATCCTGAAAATACTGGATGAGCATTTGACTGGGCGACAATGGCTGGAACTGAACCGCCCCACTATCGCAGATGTTGCCTGTTTCCCATACATTGCACTAGCCCCAGATGGCAAAGTCTCTTTAGATGCTTACCCCAACGTAATTGCTTGGATTAAGCGGATGAAACAATTACCAGGATACGTTGGAATGCCAGGGCTGTAGTATCAATCCAAAATCTAAAATCGATATGACGTTTCATTCTGGAGAAATCGCAGTCCAAACTCAGGCAGGGGTGAGAGATGAAGCACAACGGCTATGTACCGTCGTCAGCAACATTATCAAACCAGCTGCCCAGGAATTCCTGGGCAGCCAAAATTTAGCAGTAGCTGGTACAGTCGATGTAAATGGCAGAGTTTGGGCATCACTGCTCACAGGACAATCCGGTTTTGTGCAAGTCTTAAACGAACAAACAGTACAGATTGATGCCAACCTTATACCAGACGTTGTGCTAAAGCAAAACCTGTACAGTAATAGCCAAATAGGTCTACTAGTCATTGATTTGGCAAACCGCAGGCGCTTGCGTCTCAACGGCAAAGCTGAGATACAGCCAGAAGGGAAAATAATTGTACAAATTCAGCAGGCATTTTTTAACTGTCCTAAATACATCCAGATACGTCATATAGAAAAAGGAGTCATTGAGGCGCTAGGAAAACCTGAAATCTTTACCACAGAGGCTTTGAACGAGACAATCAACACTCTCATTACCACAGCCGATACCTTTTTCATCGCTAGTTCTCATCCAGATTTTGGAGCAGATGCTTCCCACCGGGGAGGATATCCGGGGTTTATCCAAGTGGTGAACAGCAACAAGCTAGTTTTTCCCGATTACACTGGTAATAATATGTTTCAAACCTTCGGCAACCTGGTTGTAAACCCTCATGCAGGTCTTTTATTTATAGATTTCGAGCATGGTCATACCTTGCAGCTTACTGGCAAAGCTGAAGTGATTTGGAATGCAAATAAATTAAGTACTTTTGCTGGAGCGCAACGTTTAGTAGAGTTTGATGTTGAGCAAGTGTTGGAAACCAGGAATGCTAGCCTCCTGCGTTGGCGGTTTGGGGAATATTCGCCTGTGAATCCTAGATGAGAACAAAGGTTGTTCTTGTGTTTGTTCTGCCTGCTGGGGTAAGCACGCCTTGAAGTCTCGAACACGTAACTCGAACATCTGCTCAAATTCTTTTGGATTGAAATATTCAATAATAATTTCGTTACCTTTGTAGAAGAGCGAAATCAGATGAATCCAAGTTTTAACACCAATGTCTCTGTCTATTCCCCAAAGCTTGATTTTTTTGTAGCTGTTCTTGTCTGGTAGCTTTGAAGTTTTTCGTGTAAAGTAATTATCTTGTAGATAAACTTAGCTGCTCCGTTCAGATGACGGAATATTTTGCGTTCACTCTCTGGCTCACTATGCACATATTTATTGAAATAGTAGTGCTCAAAGCAATTATCAGGAATTTCCTCTATCTCAAATGTCTTGATGGTGTCAGGATAGCTCTAAAAAAATTCTGTGCGGACACCATGAATTTGGATAATTTTTTTTGTCAAATTCGATTGATAGAGGTGGTGATATCTACATGATATATAAGGGCTTATCCGGTGAAAGGGCAATGGCTCGGTGGTGCTGGTGCCCAAAGTCACTCCGCGACTTTGCCCCGTTCCAGAGGAACGCTTAAGCCTGTTTTTGGTGTGAACTTTCTTTGGCAGAAGAAGAGCGATCGCACACAAATCCCAAAAAACTTGGGATATTGTTCCAAATTTTTTATAATAGAATCAAAAATTATGAAACCGAAAAAAGTAGAAATTGTCACCATTAAAACTCCCCCAGAGCCATCTCTGAGTGGTTCCGAAGGAGTATCACCTGAATTGGAACAAACCACTGAATCAGAACAAACTACAGCCGACGTAGCGCAAGAACACAAAGACGATCCGGAACAAACCACTGCTTTTGCAGAGGAAGAGAAGCCGGAAATAGAAGAGCCTGGTGCCATCTTTCAAGCTGTTGGAGTTGTTACTGGGAAGGTCGTTTTCACCGAGGAGAACAAAAGTACTATCATCATTGGGAACAAAGAGTATCCCCTCTTTTACGCGCCCAAGAAACAGCGAGCATTTGAGGCACTAAAAAAAGAAGTACAGGCAACAGGCGAAGCCACTCAACGGTTGGTTGTTTACCCGCGTTTTACGCACTTCCCTAGACGCGATCAACCGCCCCAGGTTTCGTTTCAAGTCGTCGGGTTTGACAAAGGACGTGAAACAAAGGGGGCGGCATCCGAGGAACTTTCCGACATGGAGTTCAAACTCTGTGGATTGTGGCAGTTCATCCCCGTTTGCCCCACTCCGTGCATCTCTATATTCCGAAATTTTACCAAAGAGCGGCTGGATCATGTGAAGAAATCGGAACCAGCAAAAAAAGTAAAATTTATGAAAGCAAGCCACCTGCCACTGTTTTGGAGGGATGCGCCAGTTCCGCCGTTCAGATTCAATCCCAAAGCTGAGAAAGAACAGCAAGGCAAGCCGGTTTTCGTGCAGATCAAAGCTAAATTTCTGCCTGCGCGTGATGCTTTTGCTTTTGATTCGTTGCTGGGGCTGCCGTTGGAGAAGCCACCCAAGTTCCTAAAAGTCAGCAAGGAAGATAAGGCAACAGCATTAAAGGCGAAGAGGGACGCTGAAAGAGCTGCTGGCAAGGATGTTGGGGGATACGAACGTAAGCCACCGTATACAGTCAGGCCCAAAGGTCATTTTAGTGAAAAACCAATGACCGAAAAACCAATGACCGAAAAACCAATCATCGAAAAACCAAAGCCGAAACCAAAGCCACAACAACAGTAGTAAAAAAGAAACTCCCTCGTATACCAAGGGAGTTTCTGCTTAGGGGGGGTACGGTCGCCAGGGAAAGCACTGGCTCCTTTTGATTTTTGATTTTTGACTTGTTTTGGCCCCTACACCCCTACACCCTTAGTTTTGGTCAAAATTGACTCTTACTCGGTACCAGAATCATCGAAAAGTAAGGCACTTGGGCTGGATCTACATCATCTAGGGAAACGATTCGCTGGTTTGCCATTGTGCCTCGTTCAATGTAACGCGCCCGTGACAGCAGCCCTAACTTATGTAACACATCATGAACTTTTGTAAAATGCCGTCGCAGCTTGATAATAACAGCAGCATCAGCATTTAACAATTGTGCTTCCAAAACTTCGGCTGGTAGAGGAGCTGGTAGTACACTAAAAACATCGTTACGATAACTCAGAGGAACTGCTAGTGCTGAAGCACATCCCATTGGTGAAGACACTCCTGGCACGACTTCTGTTTCAAAATGGTCAGACAGTCGTGTAAATACGTACATAAACGAGCCGTAAAACAACGGGTCGCCCTCGCACAGTACCACCACATCCCGTCCAGCAGCAAGATGTTCTTTTATAGGGATAACAACCTGGTCATAAATAGGTTGTGCTGCATACGGTTCAAGAGCGCGGGGAAGATGATACTGTACCTCGATTTGATTGCCAGGAAGATATTGGGCTACAATACCTCTGGCAATACTCTGCTTATCGTCCGCAGATTGATAGACGACCACTGGGCAAGAACGTAATAGCCGCAGTGCTTTTAGTGTCAGAAGTTCCGGATCGCCAGGACCTACACCAACTCCATAAAGACGACCTTTGTTCATCATTCTTCCTCCGTTGCTAAGGCGTTAACTGCGGCGGCGGCGATCGCACTCCCACCCCGCCGTCCATGTAATGTCATAAATGGCACACCAAAACTATCTGCTGCCAGTGCAGCTTTCGACTCTGCCGCCCCCACAAACCCAACCGGAAAACCCAGAATGAGCGATGGTTTCGGTGCCCCAGCGCTCAACATTTCTAGTAGCCGAAACAAAACAGTCGGTGCATTCCCAACTGCTACCACTGCCCCTTCTAACACTGGTAACCACAATTCCAAAGCAGCAGCAGAACGGGTGGTTTCCAGTTTTTGAGCAAGTTCTGGCACATCGGGATGATTGAGGGTACAAATCACTGAATTGTCTGCTGGTAGTCGTCGCCGCGTAATACCTTCTGCTACCATCCGACAATCACACAAAATCGGTGCCCCTGCTGCTAAAGCTGTACGCCCAGATTCTACCGCCGTTGGTGAAGCTGCTAAGTCATAAACAATATCTGTCATCCCACAAGCATGAATGAGACGCACGGCTACATTGGCGACATCGGGAGCAAGCACAGACAGATTTGCCTCTGAGCGAATCATGGCAAAGGATTTGCTATATATTTCGTTACCGTTTTTTATATAGTTAATAGTCATTTGTTAGTTTTTAATTCTTAAACGAACCGCCAAGACGCCAAGGACGCCAAGAATAAAGATAGGTAATTTTGTAGCGGGAAGGGAGTAGTTGTTAGTTGTTTGTTTATTTGCTAACCACTAACCACTCTCCTTTCAAAAAACAACTGTTGTAAGTCTGCGATAACATATTGGTTGACAAATTCACCAAATGATGGGTTGGAAGTATCACGTTCTGCCATATATATTTGCAACATTCGCTCTAGCAGTGAAGGTAATTCTGTAAAGGACACCCAACCGTAAAGTTCTCGTCCAAATTTTTCGTGACTATCACCATCACCTACGCAGACTTTATAACCTTCCACCACTTCCCCTTTATCTTCAATATTGAAACCAACAAGAGCAATATCGCTCCTGCTATGCTGAGCACAGGATTTTTCGCAACCTGTGAAGTGAATGTTGACTGGTTGGTCAAGAATAACGCGATCATCCAAGTATTGTGCTAATGCTAGGGCATGATTTTTGGTATCTGTTGCTGAAGACGCACATCCGGTGTTACCAGCGCAAGCAACTAGGGCACTGCGAATATTAGTTACAGACCAATGCAATCCTAAGTTTTCAATTTTACTTTGTATCTTGGGAATCCACTGTTGAGGAATATCTGATATCAAAAGATTTTGCCAAGGTGTCAGCCTAAGTGTACCACTAGCGTAGGTTTCAGCTATATCCGCTAACCCACGTATTTGTAAAGTATTTAATCTACCAACTGGTACGACAACACCAATGTAGGACAATCCTTTGTGTCGTTGGGGATGGACACCGATGTGTTGGTATTTAGAATAGACATTGCATCCAATATCTCTATATTCCTCCTTAATTTGTGTATGACTGCTTTTCACAGAAAAACGCTGTAGTGGATAGGGAAGATGACGCTCAACTTCTTGAAGAAATCTTTCTATACCTAAGTTGTTCAAAATCTCCCAAAAACGTGGCTGACGTGACTTGCGATGAGGAATTGTGTTTCCAGTTTCTAGTGTGAGATGCTGCAAATAGACTTGTGCCAATGCAGCCACAACCTCAACACACTCCTCTGGTTTCAGGCGAATGTCTGTATCAATAAATGGTTCAAATGGTTCAAACAGTGATACACCCAAATTCAGCTTGAGGCGGAAGTAAACGTTATTATCAACCATAACCGCACTCAAGACGATATCGTTGGGGCGTTCGCGCCTTGCGCGGCTCCCTTTGGGAGCTTCGCCAATCGACACACAACCACCGCCATCAAAAGCAACGCTAAATTTCGGTGAAAGTGGTGCTAGCTCGGCGTGAGTGGTAATGTAATGATCTAATTCACAAATGAGTGGTCGAGTATCAATGAGTTCGTACAAATCAATGCCAGCCGTGGGACTACCCATGATATTACGCAAATGATCAACCTCTGGAATGGCTGAAGCTACACCAATCTTCTGTAGAACTCTTAAAACATTACTGGGAATCTCTGTACGAATTGCACGGATTTGAAGATTGGCACGATTGGTAATATTCGTGTAACCTTCTCCAAACTCGTCAGCTAAGTCAGCTATGATATGAAACTGCTGACTCGTCAATATTCCTCCAGGTATGCGGATGCGAGATAAAATACCGTCTCGTGCGGACGTTTGATAAAAAAGACCAGGACAACCAGACACGTCTACAACTCCTTCCCCGTGCGACGCGGAGAGCAGATAATCATTGTGTCTACAAGACACTCTTGGAGTCGGTATTCTGACTAGGGTTTACCCATTACAGCTGCGGCACAGTCCCGGAATCTCACCGGACTTTCCCGACTCTAAGTTTGTGTAGTTTAGCATGAGATAATAGCCTTACATCTTTTTGCCAAATCTTCTTAATTCTTCCATCAGTCGCTAGATGCAGAAATGGTTATCAGTAGTGGGTATTGGTGAGGATGGGTTATCGGGATTGAGTGCGTTCGCCTCTGGCGGGGCTTTGCCCATCGCCCGTTCTCTCCTTGAACATGCACAAGTGATAGTCGGGGGAAAACGCCATCTCGCCATGTTACCACCAGACGATTCACGAGAAAAAC
>NZ_QMEB01000370.1 GCF_012912135.1 Brasilonema bromeliae SPC951
AATCATAACTAATTAACCGGACACGATATGAAAAGTTTTGGGCGAATATAATTCGCTACTACACAGGCAAAGTCTGCCTGCGTAGACTAATAATTTTTAATTTGACCTGCAAATGAAATGAGAAGTTGTCCTAAGCTTTATCAGTTTCAGGCGTCAAGGGTTCAATATTAACGATTTTGCCACCGAGTCGATTAATCCGCTGGAGTTCTTGATTTAATCGGCTAAACGGTACCGTAATAAACACACTGGCACTGGAGCGAATGGCATAATTGTTATTATCCGTGACCTCGTTTTGATGGAGACCAATCACTTCAAACCGGAAACTCCGATTCGCTGTGATTGAGTTGTTGCTTCTGCCGCTAACAATTTGATAAACCATGATAATATCCCGGAAATTAAAGGAAATTTAAATTCCCCCTTTTCGGGGGATTGACAAATTTTATAAATCATGATTTAAAGAGGCGTAATACTGGCAATCTTGCCATTTTGGCGTTGAACCCTTTGAAAGTAATCTGATAGCTGTTCGTAGGGGATAACGACTGCTTGGTTGACGCGGCGAACCTTGGGATATCCTGGTTTAGAAATACTTGCCACTTCAACTCGATAGAGTCGTCCTGTGCCAAATGCTTGCGAGCCTCCAAATGTGCTGCTGGGAGTTTCCCCTCTTAGCGGAGGACGATAGGCAAAGCCATTATTGCTAAGCGCAGGAGCAACTACCGTTGATGCACTATTTTTCGCCAGTTCACTAGCTAGACGAGGGGAATTGCCTGGGATTTGGGAGCGATCGCTCGTCGCATACCCACGATACAACTGAAAAATCCGAGTAAAGCCCACGGTTTTCTGTCCAGGTTGAGTCGTAAATCCCCGATAGTAGGGTACGATATTTTCACCAAAATTAACTTCGTACTCAGTTGAGTCAATATAGGAATCAATGTCAGCGTCGTATCCTTTGGTTTGGTACAAATCCAGGTGATAGGCTATCTCTGATTCATCATAAGGAGCACGACCTAAAAAATGTTTGTAGTTCAACTCCGTGAAACGGCTGTGGAAACTGTTGGAGAAAAACTTAGCTTTATACAGTTGGGATTTCGCCACCTGACGGACAAATTCTCGCACACTTATCGAGCCATTCAACAGCAGAGATTCTGCACCAGTCAGGCGTTCGGATTTTAATAAATAATCATTGCCTAAAACTTGACGATAAACAGCCGCGATCACAGCAGAAATATCTGTCTGGCTGGCATTAGACCATAATTCAATGGGGGCAGCATTAGTAAAAGCAGAGGTTCCGAGTCGAGAGGCGGCTGTTGTAATAGCCATCTAAAAATCTCCTTGATTAAAAACTTTTATTGAATAAAGAACTTAGAACTCAGTTGTCAGAACTCAGAATAAATAGAAAGATTAATATCGGTATAACTTCTGTACAACTTTTTTAGGTTTTAGGTTGCAAGTTTCAGGTTTAAGAAGAGTTACTCTCTTCTCGTTAGAAGAATACCGAATTTAACGATTAGCAACAAGACGCCAAGGACGCCAAGAAAATCAAAAAGAAGATAGGTAATCTTGCACGCCTGATGGGAGTAATGAACAACAATCTTTCTCCTACCTGATGCCTGGTATTTTTTTTCCTGCATTCTGCGTTCTGTGTTCTGCGTTCTTCTTAAGAAAGAGTGATGCTAATAATCTTGCGTCCCTGGCGATTGAGTTGTTGCAATCGATCTGACAACTGTTCAAAAGGGACAACGACTTCACTAATACTCTGGCGGATGACTGTAGAGTTAGGAGAAGCCGCCTGCGTTAGGCGAATTCGATAAGTGTTACCACCACGACGACCTGTTGAAGTGCCAGTTAAGGTGCCAGCAGAAGCAGGATAGATGGGGGATACCAGGTTTTTTGCTAAATCCCAAGTTAATTGTCCTTTGGGCTTGCTTTGGGCGCGATCGCTATTCGCGTAACCTCGATACAACTGGAAAAAATGCGGAAACCCGACTGTTTTTTGTCCTACCACGGTTTGGAAGCCCCGATAGTAAGGCACAATGGAATCTCCAAAGCTTTGTTGATACTCGACAGAATCAATGTAGGAATTAATATCAGCTTCGTAACCCTGAGAATTGTACAGGTCAACGTGGTAGGCAATTTCTGACTCGTCGTAAGGAGCACGACCCAAAAGATGCTTATAATTCAATTCAATGAAGCGAACTTGAGAGTTGGAATAGAAAAACTTTTGTCGATATAGTTCTGATTGAGCGATTGCACGCACAAAATCCCGTAGTGTAATCTGTCCCTGACGCAAGAGTGATTCTGCACTCAAAAGACGCTCACTTTGCATCAGATGTTCATTGCCCAAAACTTGTCTATAGGTCGCCCAAATGACCGCTTGGACATCAGCTTCTGTCCTCACAGGACGCAGTTCAACTTTTTCAGCATCTGCAAATGGGCTAATTCCTAATCGGCTTGCTTCTCCCAACGCTGCCATAATTCCACCTCTTAAATCTCGATTACACAACTGCGAATCTGGTTAAAAAGACATTTTAAAAAAAACCCTTGCGTAGTCATTGAAAAGCCAGAAAACTCCAACAGCATAAGTATCTCAGTCAGTTTGAATTGACAGTTAACACATAATGATGCCAGTGTTTGAAGCCTTTCAGGCTGACTACGCAAAAGCCTCGACGCATTTGCAAACTTTAGGTTCAGTTTTGTGGAACTATGTAACGAAGTTTGGTGAAAATAATCTGGTAATAACATTAGTTTGGATGCACAATTACCAAATTATTTTCTTGCTGCATCACACAAAACTGAAAGACTCCCGTTAGGTCAAAGCATTGATCACATAATCAATGTAGGAGTTCGCTTCAACAGCGGGGTCACCTGATAAACCATGATTTGCCTTGATGTGTTTGAGGGCTTCGATATTTTCTTCAAGTAAATCTAGTATTTGACTGAAAAAATAAGTCTGTAACCTTTACCATCAGTCATGTGTGTGCTCAAAAGATATTTTTTAAACTGAGTTATTAATATTTAGTAT
>NZ_QMEB01000031.1:0-29430 GCF_012912135.1 Brasilonema bromeliae SPC951
CCCCCCTACACCCCTACACCCTACACCCCTACACCCCTTCTTGGTCAAAAACCAAGATTTCACTGATTTAGTCAAATAGTTACCATAAAGACTTCATAAACTGAATTTAAACTTCCGTATTGATTGTTTTTTTTGATTCCCCACTCTTAACTCTTTTATAGCTTTTCTCCGTTTACAAAAGTATAATAATTAACTTGTATAGCAGACACCTTCACGCCGCGACAACGCTTGGTACCCCATGCGGCTGTGCGTGACTATCGGTAAACCCGACGCCAGTTGCTATCTCCTGCACGCCGAAGCTCTTGCAACAACGCTTGGTACCCTTAATTCTAAAAGGGTAGCCTAAACCAACGAATAACAGCATTGTATAGGTTATCACTCCATGTAGGAGTCCGCCAAGATTTCCTTTGAAATTGTTCTACTATTTGACGACCAAGAGGAGTGAGGCGGAAACTATCTGTAATTCCTTGACCATCTACTTCCCGTCGCAGAACACCCACTTGGATCAGCCACACAAGTGCATTGTCTGCTACTAACTCCGAGATAGAATGTTTAGTATAGCCATTTTGAACACCAGAACTACCAGTCATTTCACTTAATGCTACTCGACGAGAACGCATTGTTTCAAATAAGCAAGGATTGAAGGGAGAACACACTAAGGCTCGTTCGGCTCGTTCTAGGGTGCTGCGAGAATAGGTAAAGGTTTTCTGGTTTTGAGAATCAATACTAGGCATTTGGTCACTTTTAATACTTTTTAGCTCGGAATCTCAAACTGCTAAAACATGAGTTAGTAAAATATTACTTCATGGTTTGATGGCTAGAAGCTGTGGCTGCGTCAAAAAATATTAGCAAATCGTTAACGATAACATAAACTATGCAAGTCAACACAGGCAGGTGCGTTACCATCCTATTAATGTAAATCACATTACAAAAGCTTATGGAACCAGATTCTCTACCAACTGAGGTGATTCTGACGCATTCGCGTCAGTCCCTCGGGAGTGTGAAACTTGATTGGGCACCACAACCTGGAAACTATCTTGATTTTGAGGGCAAAACATACGCAGTTTTAGAGCGCCGCCACCGTTATCAATTCAAGGCAGGGCGCTATCGTTTGCAAAAAATTGCTTTATACGTACAGTCCGCTATACGACCAAATGAAAAAAGTCTTGTAGGAGGGCGTTGGGTCATCGGTGATGCCACCTGCCGCTACAATGCTTGTTCAGAAATCATGCGCTGCGCGGTTAACCCAGACGGACCATGTGAAACATGCCGCTACTACCAGAGGCGAGAGTGCTGATTAAAGTAAAGGAAATTTGGAAACAATCACTCATCACTCAGCACTCCCAAATACCTCTCCCACTGCTAAACGCGAACCATTAACAAAATCCCATCCTGACTGGGGACGTTTGCCAGCACTTTGAACTTCTCGCAAGAGCAATAAGCCCTCTCCAGTTTGGACAATTGCTCCTATCCCCTTGACGATGCTTACAACTTCCCCTGGACTACCCGATGCAGTTGACAAATTAGGTAATTTATGTATTATTTCTTGGAGTTCTGCTGGTAGTTCATAACCTTCAGCATCATCAAGGGGAGCAGTGGCGGTAATTTTCAGTGGTTGGTTGCGAAAGGTAGCGGTACAGTCTGGATAAAACCCTCTGATTTGATTGTGTAATTGTATAGCGCTCTTTGACCAATTTAATTGATAATTTTCTTTCTTAATCAAAGGCGCATAAGTCGCTTGAGAATTATCTTGAGGAATTGGCTGAATTTCCTGGTGTTCCAGCTTGGACAAAGTCTCTACCAACAAATCTGCACCCAGAACTGCAAGTTTTTCTGCCAAATCATGAGCATTATCTAGTAATTCTATCGGTGTTGTCGCTTTGAGAAGCATTGCACCAGTATCCATTCCTGCATCCATTAACATTGTCGTGATGCCGGTTTCAGTCTCGCCGTTATACAAACACCACTGAATCGGAGCAGCACCTCGATACTTGGGTAAAATTGAGCCATGCACATTAACACAACCCAATTTAGGCATATCTAAAATTTCTTGAGACAGAATTTGCCCATAGGCAACGACGACAAACACATCTGCGTCTGAGTCTTTGAGTTTCGTTAAAGTTTCAATGTCTTTTTTCACCCGCTGAGGTTGCCATACAGGCACATTAGCAGAGGTGGCGACAGCTTTTACTGGTGAGGGTATCAGTTGATTTCCACGTCCCCGACGTTTATCAGGCTGTGTTACAACTGCTAAGACATCGAATTCTGGATTATTCAGTAGTTTTTCCAGAGTCGGTACAGCAAAACTAGGAGTGCCAAAGAATAGGATTTTCATCAGTCATTAGTCATTAGGAGGCAGTGCTCGACTAGGGTTCGGTCAGGCTACAAGAGCCAGTGTGTTGGGGAGGACAGTGCCGGGCGTAGTCGCCGAGGTCTTGGGGAGCCACTGCGTTGGGGAGCCAGCGCCGTGCGGAGGTTCCCTCCGTTGAGGCGACTGGCGTCGGGGATGCCGACAGTCACGCAAGTGGCGTGGTTCCCCCCGAGTCCCGCAACTGGCAAGGGCTGTGCCGACAGTCGGTGCACTAGGCGTCACCTGCCGTTCATTAGGAGCCACTGCGTTATATCGTACTCGAATTGACTTGAACTCTATCGCCTGTCCCAAAGCATTAGGGAATTCTCTAAGATGTTGTACAAGCCATTTACGGAGCGGGTTTATCAGTCGTCCTAATTTGTTGGTTTTGTACAAACCTCTTAAGATGCGCCCTCCTGATGGTTTCCAATTTTTTGGTTTACTACCGTTCTTAAAAATTCTGTAGCCAGAACGCGTACTACGAATGACTCTATTTTGTAAAAGTATGCGAAATTTGAGTAAACTATATCGTTAAAACTGCTAGTTCCTTGTTATACATATAATGATAACCTGCTCTATTGCTGCATCCCTTTGTGCTCCTCACACAGCAACCGCCCTCTAGAAAGTCAACAAATGCTTAAACACCTTATGCTGTCTGGATGGTTCCGTGCGCAACCATTCGTTAAGTACCTGATTTTTGTGATGCTGATCGCGCCCTTGATGGCAGCATCAGAGCACACGACTTCGGCACAACAAGTACAAGTAGCTAAAGTAGCTTCGGCAACAAAAGAGCCAGACTCTATAGCGGTTGATCCCCGGTTATTGACAACGGCTGCTGTTGATAAAGCTAATTTCGTTTCAGTACCAAAAGCAGCCCCAATCAAGTCCTTTACAGAAAAATCTCACTCTATACCAATGTCTTTAGGTGCGGTTTCCCAACCGCAAAGACAAATAGATGAACAAACAAATAACATTGAGGCTTTGACTGTAAAAGATAGTTCTGCGTCAGTTCAGATGCCGTATAATGACCAATTGCCACCATTAGAGTTACCGCCAGCACTAAAAGAATCTGAGTCGGCATCAAACGAGATGGCAGCTAGTCAACACAATTTAGTACAACGATTGAAAGCCTCTAAAGTTCTAGCCTTGGCGGCGAACAATGGCTCTGCATCTGGGGAAGTGCTTGCTGCTAAAACATTAGAAGCAGTTAAAATTGACCCTTTCAAAGAAGGACAACAAAAGTCAACAGCAGTGCCTGTTGTCGAACAATCAGGACAACAAGCTCAAGCAGCACAGCAAGATCCAATAGGAAGTCCTCATCCTATTCCTTGGACTTGGATACAGGCGACTCAAGATGCTATTGGTTCTAAGGGTCTTTCCGGAGTGCGTTACTACCGCAGTATGCCTGTTATTTCTGCAGATGGTAGATATGCTATGTACAGCCGCGTACAACTGGAAGTCAAACCACAAATGTATAATAGCCGCGTGACCAGCGTTCTATTTGTAGAAGATAGGCAAACTAAGAAGTTGCGAGTGGTTAGCTCAACTGGTTCTATTAACGATCCCCTGTTAAAGGTTCAAGTTTCTTCACCAAGTGATGCACAAGGAACTATTGCGGTATTAGTTCCTGTTAGCTGGTCACAAAAAGGCGATCGCTTTTTAGCACGCAAATTTGAAGGGGCGATGAACACTTCTGATGTCACAGATTATGCACTCATATGGGATCGGCAACAAAATCGCTCTGAAAGTGTCACTCCTTCACAAGAAGAATATAAACACGAGATCGCTGTGTTGTTAGGTTGGAGTAAAACTCACCCTGACCAAGTGGTATTTCGTGCTGGCGAATTGGGCGAAGAAGAATGGCCCTTGATGACAGTTGCTTACGATGGTAAGACTGTAGCTGCTACAACTACAGAGCAGCCTGTTGTCTATGGTAAACGGGTCACAGACGTCTGGGCTGAGCCACAAGTCGCTTACAGATAGATCATATTTGTCCAGTTGCCCATAATTAGGACTAACACAGAAAAAATCAAACCATTCATTTAGCGACTGAGGGAGAATATTGGCGTTCAAGAGTAATAATTCCATCACTCCAGTCGCTTAACTAATTTTTAAAAATTGCAATCTGAGCCTGAGAAAGAGCAGAAATCTAAAATAGGAAATCTCTACTTTCATAGGCTCAAACTTCAAAAATGATTAAAACAGTGAAGAAGCAGGTGGAGATGGAGAAAATTTCTGCATTTTGTTTGCCAATTTAATAGGCACCTGTTTTGCGCAGGACAACTTGAACTGTTTTCAGCAAAATTTTCAAATCTAGCCAGAGTGACCAATTTTCAATGTAAGAAAGATCTAATTTCACCGCGTCTTCAAAGTTATCGATATTGGAACGTCCAGAAACCTGCCACAATCCAGTAATACCGGGCAACACTTCTTGACGGATAAAGTGCCCGGTTTGGAATTTTTCTACATCTCTTAGAGGAAGAGGACGCGGACCGACCAAACTCATTTGTCCGAGTAAAACATTAAACACTTGGGGCAATTCATCTAGACTATAACGGCGCAGAAATGTACCAACTCTTGTGATCCGAGGGTCATTCTTCAGTTTAAACAAAACACCATCTTTAATTTCATTCTTTGCTTCGAGGTCTTTTTGCATCTTTTCCGCATTCACAACCATTGTGCGGAATTTCCAAATTTTAAATTTCTTACAATGTAGACCAATTCGCTCCTGCTTGAAGAAGATTGGTCCAGGTGAATCGAGCTTAATCAGCAAAGTAATAAGCAAATACACAGGTGAGAGTATCACTAACAAAATAATGGAACAACAAAGGTCAAAACACCGCTTTACCCAAAAATCACTGCCTGCGATAATTGGTGCTGGAATCGTCATACAAGGGACTTCACCTATCATCCATACTACAGATTTCGGATGAAAGATTGTATTTTGTGTAGGGAGTATTCTCAGGGTAATACCAGCTGTTTGGAAATTCCAGCAAACATAGAGACGATTCTTAATGGAATTCCAAGAAACCAAAGCCTCTACTATCCCTTGGTTGCGAAGATATTCCAAGGTTTGTTCTCTGTTCGCTCTGTCTAGACACTTAGAGTCAGAAATTCCCTGTACAGTGTAGCAATTCTCTTGTTCTATTAACCTAATATGACTCTCTTGATCTTCTATGTCGGAGATGAGAAAAACAGGATAACGAATTGCTCCTTTTTTACGAAGAAGTCTAGTGGTAACATCAAAGATACAGCGTCCAGCACAGATGAAGGCTACAGAGAAAAACCAAAATAGTAGAAAAGTTGAGCGAGAAACATAGCTCTCTGGTTCGTAGAGAAAAGCAATCAGCAAAAGGAGAATGCCTGACAAAGAAACTGCTTTAATCAGAGCAGGATAATTACGACGAAAAATACCTGCTTTATACAGTCCTTGCGCTGCAATGAGTCCTATTTCTACTGTTAAAACTAGCAGTAGAAAAGATGTTTGTTTTGTCCAAGGAGATTCTAATGGAGTTCCCAAAAAGACTGCCAACTTGCATGCTAGGATTAGGGAAATAACATCTAGGAAAATAAGTGTTAATATCCGTAAAAATCGGATAGTTAATCCTCTCTGTATCGTTGTGCCTTTGGCTGAGCGTAAATCGGGTTTGAATTTTACTCTTGATAGAGTTCTGGAAGCCACGATTTCTGTCCCTCCTTATATTTGTACCGTTATGGCGGTTTTTATTCGAGTTGAACACATTTGGCATATGCAACCATAACTCTTACCATTAAGGGCAAGAGTGGTTGTTAATAAATGTGATTCTGAATTGAAATTAACGCTTTGGAGCTTTGTCAAACGCTCTTGCTATAGCATTCCATGCCAATTTAGGTTTCATATTAAAATCGAAAGGTAAAGGTCGTAATGGTGCTCTATCTGAGCGGGGAAACCTCGAAAGCCAGGTGTCGCTATCAGTAAATCCCCAAGTTATGACTGCAATGACAGCTGGTTCATCTAAAACAATAGACAGATAGTCTTCATAGACACTTGCAACAATGCGATCGCGCACATTTATATCTCTAGGCAACTGATTGTCTGATACATCTAGCTCAGTAATCAGAATTTTTAGACCAAGGCTGGCAACATCACGTAGAAAAGCTCTCAGCTTCTTTGGATTGAATGGTTTATCTGCAAACAAGTGAGCTTGTATGCCTAAGGCTTGAACAGGCGTACCCTTAGACTTCAAAGTTTTTAGCAATTTCAGTGTAGCAATTCTTCTTGCTTCATGCTCGGGTATATCATGATCCAATAAAGCATCGTTATATACCAACAGCGCCTTGGGATCAGCATCTCTAGCAGTGCGAAAGGCAATGTCGATATAATCTGGACCCAAAAACTTTAGCCATGGTGTGTCTTGTAAACCGTCAGGTCGTCCGTGTTTCGGCTCAATTGCCTCGTTGACCACATCCCATGAGTGGATTCGTCCAGCATACCGTTTAACAATTGTTGACACATGGTTTGTTAAAAGGTTCTCAATTTCTTTAGAGGTGGTTTTGGGGTCTTGGAATTTACTAATTAACCACTGAGGAATGACTTGATGCCAAACTAAAGGATGTCCTCGGAAGAGCATCCCATGTTCAGACGCAAATTGGGCAAAAGAGTCAGTATCATTAAAGTTGAAATTATTGATACTAGGGCGAGTGACACCCCAATAAAACCCCCCCACTAGAAGACCGCACTCCCGAATGAAGGCAGACTGTAACTGCTTATTTCTAGATAAATTCTCGTAACCAAAAGACGGAAATGCTCCATAGATTAATCCTTTAACAGCAGCCCGTTTGCGTAAAGAAGTATTACCCACAATAGAGAAATTTCTCTTTCGGTTATATTGAGCTTTAACTTGATTGTAATCTTTGAATCTATTGGCACAAGCAAAGGGAACCGTGCTTGCCAAAGTTCCTAATCCTAGTAGAAGTTCACGCCGTTTGATGAAGAATCGCATTTTGATTAATTGTTAGTACATTAACTCTGCTAACAACGTTTTCACAGTTTTACCAGCCACTGACCAGTTGAGACGAGACTGATATTCATTAAATGAGGATAATGCTAGTTGTTTGTACCTTGAGTACTCAACAAAAAAACCAGAAATGTAGTCACATCTTCAATGGTGGCTTGTCTAGAATGCGCAGTTAGTCTAGGGAATTTGTTTCAAACAGTCTCCAGCCAAACTTGCTTGCTAGCCATTGCATCACAAAGAACAGCAAAAACCGTGGATTGTGCTTAAAGTAACGTTTCCATAAACGTTTTGGCTCCATGAGCAGCCTAAACATCCACTCCATACCGCGTTTCTGCATCCAGCTAGGGGCTTGTTTGACACGACCCGAATGAAAGTCGAAAGCGGCACCGACACCGAGTATAACGGCAGGAATCCGGTTTTTGTGCGCTGCCATCCACAATTCTTGTTTAGGACAACCGATGCCCACAAATAAAATTCGTGCGCCTGAGTCTACAATTTGCTGGGTGTAGGCATCATCTTCTTCGCGTGTTAACGGGCGAAAAGGTGGCGAAATCTGACAGGCAATCTTAATGCCTGGAAAACGCTGGTGCAAAAATTTTACAAATGCAACTAAGCTTTCTGATGTTCCACCATAGAGTCCGATTGGTATACCAGCTTGTGCTGCTGCTTCGCATACGTAGAGTGTCAGGGTAGGCCCGTAGACTCGGGAGGCATTTTTTACACCAAGTGCAGTCAATGCCCAAACTAGGGGCATACCATCGGGTGTTACTAGGGCAGCATTGTTAACTACACTCGCAAATACAGGATCGTCGTGAACTTCCATAGTCATGTGGACGTTGGCGACACAGATGTAGCAACTTTTTCTCGCCTTGGCCCAGCCCAAAATCCGCTGTGTAGCGTCTTCGTAACTGGTACCGTCTACTCGCATGCCTAGTATATAGCGGTGCTTGAGAAGATTCCGTTGACTAATTGTTAGTTTCATTTCTTAGTATCTCCATGTTAATACGCAGAATACGCATGCTAGTTTGGGTCAAAAAGTCTTACAGTTCACAACTCGCTCATAAATATCCATCAACATCTGGTAATTTCTTTCTGCCGTGTACTTAGCTTCAAATTCACCTCTAGTTTCCTGTCGCATCTGAGCAAGCGCGGCTGGGTGAGTTAAAGCCCACTCTACCTGTGCAACCAGATCTTCTGGATCTCCAGGGCGAAAGTGGAGGCCTGTACGACCATGTTCAACAAGCGAAGACTGGCTACCAAGGTTTGACGCAATCACCGGAAGTCCCACAGCATATGCTTCCACTATGACTAGGGGGAAACCTTCATACCAAAGAGAAGGAAAAATTAAAGCCTGAGCATCTTTCATTAACTTGAGCACTTCCTGCTTGGGCAACCTTCCCAACCATTCCACACCTGTCAACCTTTGGGCAGTTGAGGCTACTGTATTTGCCAATGGTCCATCTCCGACAATTTTGAGTGGTATTTTTCCTGCCAGTTTCTCCCATGCCTTTAAAAGCGTCTCTAATCCCTTTTCGGGTGAAAGTCTCCCTACAAACAGAGCATAATTGCCTTGTCCCTCACCCGGTTTGGGGTCGGGGTAAAGGAAGTTAGGCTTGACTACCAGCTTCGAGGCTGGCAAGTTCCCCTGGATGTACTTTTGTCGAGCAAATTCCGTTACGGTGATGTAGACATCCACCACCTTGTTCCAAGTTTGTAAGGTTCGGTGGATAGATTGCATAGCACCAATTACGGCACTACCCGTTTTGCTGCCGCGATAGCAACTGTGAACAACACCTGGCCAAGCAAAAGATTTTCCCAAACAGTCCTCACACACCTTGCCCTCTCGAAAAAAATAAGAATTGAGACAAAGGAGGCGATAGTTATGCAAGGTTTGGATTACTGGTACAGCAGCCTCTCTACAGGCATAGTAGACTGATGGAGAAAGGATTGGGAAGAAATTATGTACATGTACAATATCTGGTTTGAAACTAGCAATTCTTTGAAGAATTTGTGTTTTCGATGATATTGAGTAGATAGAGTTAACAGCAGATTTCGCTTTTTCTATGGAATTCGTAATGTGATCATTATTCACCTCGAAGAGATCTACACAATGACCATTTGCTTCTAATAGTTCTCTCTCCATGCTGACAACGACATCTTCACCCCCAGGAAGCTGATAACGGTTGTGAAGGCTCAGGATACGCATAAAGAAACCTCTTTAGTATAGATTGAATCTATTTTTTAGTAAGTAGCCCTACATGAAAAAACATAAAATACGATTCTTGTGATTGTTTTGCTTGACCTTCCGGGTATTATCGCTCTGAGGGCACGCTACTTTGTAGCGTCTGGAGAAAGTGATACGCGTATGCCTGGGGGCACACTTTGCAATAGCCCTCCGGGTTCGCCAGTCGCCTGCGGAGGGAGACCCTCCCGCAGCGCTGGACTCACCGTAAGGCGTGGCGTCAGCCATAGAGCGAGTAACCTGCCTTCAGGTTACCTTCAAAGCAGCAAGTTGTCTGACTGCATTTTGCTCGCTGCGGACATTTTACGTTGAATTTGGTCGAGTTGCTTATTGCTATTTTCTAAATTGGACTTCCGCGATACAAAAGTACTATTTTGACGAAAATTTTTGTGTTGTAAAACACATAGTTATTGATCCCAAAACCTGTAGCTATATATTCAACCTTTGCTCAAAAGAGGTAGGGCATTTCTGTCGTAAATTTCATTAAGTTGGCTATTGCAAGCAGACACCAAAAGCGTAGATGGATACACAGTTTGAGAACAATCGCTCAAATCCATGCTGTAAAAAAAAGCTTTTTGTGGTTGTGTAAGTATATTTGTTGAGGTAACTTCAGGATAAGGCGCAATTGATAAGTCGCTTGTAGTCTTGCGCAATAACTTGGGAACTAAAATCCTTTGCTCGCTGTAATCCTGCTGAACGAAGTGTTTGAGATAGTTGTGAGTTCGTTAATATCTGTGCTATTGCGTGAGCCATTTCTTGAGGATGAGCTGTAGGAACTAATAATCCACATTTCCCTTGTTCAAGAACTTCAGAAGGACCAGATGGACAATTTGTTGATACGACTGGACATCCCAAAGCCAAAGCTTCAACGATGACACGACCAAAGCCTTCATAATCAGATGACAATAGAAACACCTGCGATCGCGCAATATACATGAGTGGGTTTTCAACAAATCCAGGCATAAAAACAGAATTGGAAAGTTCTAACATTCTGATTTGTTGTTCTAGTTGAGGGCGTAATTCACCATCTCCCAAAATGAGTAAATTTCCTTCAATATCATAAGACTGCCGCAGGTAAAGAAGAGCTTCAATAGCAATGTCAAACCGCTTTTGACTAGTGAAACGACCAATGGAGACAATTGTTGGTTTATTAAAGATGTGATGATGTTCTGAGGGGAGAGGTGATTGAGAAGCCTGAATAATAGCATCAAGCTCAAATGGGACATAAATGATGGAAAGATGTTCAGATGGAACACCATAATTCAACCGTAAATCATCTGAAACTCCCTCAGAAACACAGCGGATGTAAGAGATTTGAGGATATATCCAACGGCACAGATAATGATGTAATGATTTAGCACTATCGTTAATCCACTGACTTAGGTGAACTTGAACATCCGCAATAAATGGCTTACGGTGCCAGCGTGATAAGAGCCAACTGATGTAGGTTGGAGAAAGTTCGGAAGTGGCAATTACCAAATCTGTATTTGCAATTTCACGATTAAGTTGGGACAGTGTATGATTTCGATACCAAGAAGACGCACTTTCAGGAAAAAGCACTGTACCTGGAAAATCTTGAAAGATATGGGAATCTGTTGGTAGTTTCAAAAGCAATAGTGTGAGTTCATATCCATCGCTCTGAAGCTCCTTAGCAAGCGGAATCAGGCTGCGTTCCGCGCCCCCAATACCTCCAAATTGACTAATAATGAGAAGTTTCACAATATTTTACTGACTCTTGATAACTCATCTCAAAAATTGATGTCTTTAACAAACAAGGGTCTTTAACTCTGTTTTTTTCACAACTTCCGATGCGTAGAACAATGAAAACAACCTGCTTCAAACTCCTAACAGATTCTAGAGATTAACCCCTAAATATTGAGTTGACTTTATACCCTACCAGTAGTTTCCAGCTGCTAACTTCCAGCCGACTCGGAGACTCGTTGCTAAGAATTTCTTAACTTTAAAAGACCACATGGGTTCTTCACCACAGTATCTTTGTTCAATCATTCGTCCTTCTTCTCGCGATCTAACCGACAATCGCTGAGTCTTTTGTTCAGGATATAGCCGCATTTTTGACCAAGATCTTCGAACATGATAGAAATCAGTCACTTCAGAGAAGCGCATCCAAAGATCAGCATCCATAGCTAAATCAAATTCAGAATTAAGTCCACCGACTTCTTCATATAAATCACGACGCCAAAAAGTAGACGGTTGAGGAATAAAGTTATGAGAGTATAAGAAAATAAAACGGTTAAATGGTAGTTCCTTTTTAATTCTTAGAGGTTGTCCCTCTACATCAATCCAAGTACTATCACCATAGACAACGCGAGCTTGAGGGTTGTCTTGGAAAAACTGAGCGACTTCTTTGAGAGTCCAAGATTCAAATAAATCATCAGAGCAGAGCCAACACAGAATATCACCTGTTGCTCTTAAAAAACCCTTGTTGAGTGCATCAGTTTGCCCTTGATCCGGCTCACTTACCCAATATGTCAGTTGTTTGTCATATTGACGGAGAATATCAACACTGCCATCAGTTGAACCACCATCAATCACAATGTACTCCAAATTTGGATAATCTTGGTTTAGTATGCTCTCTAGTGTCATTTTCAAAAAAGGAGCTTGATTGTATGAAGGAGTGACAACTGTAATTTTCGGGTATTTTAAATTCATGTCGTTAATTCTCCAATTTCTTAGTGATAGTTAGCATCTCAGGTGAAATTATTTCTTTTCATCACTCATGAATGTAAATGACGTTAAGAGATACATCTCCCTAATGTTGATCCATAATTTCAGTGTAGACAGATAAATAACGAGAAGCTTGAATCTGTATAGTAAACTCTTGCTCTGCTTTTTCACGAGCATATTTGCATAGCTTCTGATGTCGTTCTCTATTTTCTAGAACCCAGGTAATTCCTTGGGCTAAATCTTCAATTATGTATGGATGAGATAAATAGCCATTTTTCTGGTGTTCAATCATATCAGGCATACCACCGATTTTGAAAGCAACACAGGGAGTGCCACACGCAAGAGCTTCCATCACAGTATTAGGTAAATTATCTTCAATGGATGGTGCTACAAAAGCATCTACTGCTGCGTATACCAGAGATAATGAAATATTGTCTTCCAACTTACCTAAGTAATGAGATTTAAATCCTAAATCGACTTCATTCTTTGATTGTGAAGAACCAAATATCACGATTTCTATTCTGTCTCGCCATTCAGATTTCATTAAAGATTGCAATGCTGAGAGCAATAGGTGAAATCCTTTTCGTTTATCGTGCATTGCATTCATAGCTCCAAAAAGAATTAATTGTTTCTCTTGAGGCAAATTAAGTATTTGTCGTGCTATTCTGCGGTCAATTGGTTTATATATCGTAGTATCCAAACCATTGGGAATGACCTCAACTCTCACATTTTTAAAAATAGAACTCGCTTGAGCACACTTAGCTAGCCAGGCGCTAGGAGAAACTAATATGAGATTGATTTCTTTCCAGGCTTTAGCTTTACGTTGCCATTGCCAACCAGACATATCCATGTTTTTCT
The DNA here is from genome assembly GCF_012912135.1 of Brasilonema bromeliae SPC951. Taxonomy (GTDB): domain Bacteria; phylum Cyanobacteriota; class Cyanobacteriia; order Cyanobacteriales; family Nostocaceae; genus Brasilonema; species Brasilonema bromeliae. The sequence continues at coordinate 13,133 of NZ_QMEB01000031.1, forward strand.
GGCTGCGAAGTTGAGGACAAGCGCCACAGGAATTCATGTAGCGATCGCAGTTCTGGCTGTAATGACAGCCCCCCGTAAATGCCCACATATCATGAAGAGTCCAGACTATAGGCTTATTTAGCTTCGCAATGGTTTCAACCTCCAAGTAACCATTACAAATCCAGTGCAGATTCACAATATCAGGATTGAGTTGTTTAACTTGAGGACGGAGTGTATCTGGAAGCCACGAGGGATAATAATCAGTCAGTTCTCGCTGGGGGTAAAAACTCAGCGGCAGTCTACTTAAAGATGGTCTAAGCTTGGCAACTCCTTTTTCTAACTTAGTGTGTGGAGCAATAACTGTTTCATCATCACTATTTTTCGCTTGCACTAAAAATTGGGAACTGATGCCAATCTTCTGTAAACCCTGATGGAGTCGATATGCAGCCCGACCTGCTCCTCTACCATCGTAAGTACTCATCTGTAAAACTTTCATAGATAAATTCCCTCTTTTCTCTAATAAATTGCTATTTTATATAACATTTTCATCCACGCCGAAAGCATCTTGTTTTCGCATAAGTTTGCCTATCATTTTGAGGTACGGATATTTATCTAAAATAAAGCTTTTTTAAAAACATCTTTATCTATTGGATAAATAAGTTCTGTTTTGATTGAGTAAAACTGTCATTTTAAGCGAAGCTATGAGAATTCCGAGCACAAACAAAATATCCCACCCTGATTCAATATATGCATTAGAAATCGATGCCCATATACAATATGCTACAACACAACAAAATAATGTTTGTCCGAACAGGGCTACCTCTTTTTCTTGTGGAAATATTGACAACTGAAAAGATTCTTTCAATAGAGTAAGTAGAAAGGCTATATATATAAAAAGTCCAAAAAATCCCCAAGATACATAACTCCATACATATACATTATGTGAAGGAACAACTTCAAATTCATTTAATTCTCCTGCACCCCTTACAATACCATTTATAAGGCAAACATATTCCCAACCACGAGAACCAAAACCAAAAAGAGGTGAATTTTCAGATGTGTAATTACTTGCAGGAACCCATACTCTCTCTACACGGAATCCCCAACTTCCTTCACCTTCAGACTCTTTGGAAAAAGAGGATCCAGCAAAGTCAGCCACATACAGACTGTATATCAAAACAAAGGTAATTAAAAATGGCACAAGTTTGATTAAATTTTTGATAGAAAGACTAAAATGGAATAAAAAAATAACGAGTGGAAATGTTATAAACAGGGCTGTTCTTGTACCATTAAAGAACAAAATTATAGGGATATATAGTAAAAGAAAAACCTTCCATAAGTTTCTTTTGGAACCTCGTTTTTGGCTGATATAGAATAGGGAAAGCGGAAATAAAGTCATTAAGCTATTAGCATCTTCATTGGCAGCTCCAAATAGACCAAAAATATCCTTGTCTTCCTGATGACCATAGGAGGAAATAATACTGGATAAACTCTCAGAGGAACGCTGAAGGAGTATTGGATACTGAACAATAGTTGCTAAAAATACAAATAGTAATGTCAACAGCAAAATATGTCTGACTTGACGAGTTGTTTGACTGTTTAGACTCAATAGCCCACACAGATACAACAGACACCAAGAAATATATTTTGTACAACCAGAAAGATGAGTTGATACAGCAGATGAAGGAATTGCTACGATTTGGAACAAAAAAAGTATTGGAAGTAGTAGCAATGGCCAGCTCATACTAATTGTAAATCTTATTCTCTTCTCATCAACTTTTCTTAATTGCTCAATCAAGACAAGGACTAAAAGCGGAATAAAAGCTACTCTGAGCGCTCCAATAACACGTAAGTTAAATTGAGGGAGCGATAAGAGAAGGTCAGCCACTAATAAAAATATAGGAATGTAAAAGATTTTAATTTTCATTTTTTATTTGGAGCAAGCTTTGTCAGTTCGCTTGCGAAAATTCAAATCGTTATCAATGGAAGTGGCTATAAAAGGTTATGTGCAATGACATTAGGATGAGCACAATTATAGTCAATCTTAATCGAGTATTTTTAGTATTTTTATCCACATGTAATATTTACTTTTTCCATTAATTAATGAAAGACTGATATTTTCCTATAGCAGAAAATTTTGCTCATACTTTGATTCCAGACTTTACTTGGGTTTGATGAGCTTTTTAATTCTCTGTTTAATAAGTTGAAACGCTGTTTGCTTAAACAACGTTTGTTGTGTGAATTTATCTGCTTTTAGATTGCGAACTATAAAGGGTGGATGCTTGAGAGGAAATTCCATTACCTCTGTAGGCATATTGATGTAAGGGCTTACTTTTTTAGAAGTGAAATGAGTCGATTCTAAACCAAAGCCAATATTAGAAATTAAATTTGCCTTCGGGATAATACTTAGAGCACTCTGTATCCAACACGCAAATGTCCACTGATAATCCCAAATTTGATCTGAAGGGTTTTCAAAAACAGACTGAAAAAGATTACTCCAATACCTTACTGCCTTATAGTCTTCTAAAATATCGCTTAGACAACCTTCCGCTTGAATCTGTGGCCAAAGCTTCATATAAATATCAAAGTCCTGCCAAGCCCGTCTCCAGCTTGCCCAACCCCAGCAGTGGTTGTAGATAGAAAAGTAGTAACTATAATTTGTTCGTCTATGACCTAACTGATAATTTGACCCGGAAATTGAAGCAACTCGGGAATCGTATCTATATTTCTCAAGTAATTCTTCACAAAAGGGGAAAAATGTAGGATGAGGTACGCAATCATCCTCTAAAATAATTGCCTCTTCAACATTGCTAAAAACCCAATCAATACCACTGACGACACGTTTTGCACAGCCTAAGTTGGTATCAGAGTAATTTTTGATAACTTCGCAATTCCAATCAACTCGCTCTATAATTGCACGAGTAGCTTCGCACTTTTCTGCCTCACCAGGATGTTCAGCACGGGATCCGTCTGCGATCACAAAAAGTTTTGGTGGTTTAGCTTGGCGGATTGCTTCAAATACTTTTTCAGTTGTATGAGGTCTTTTGAAGATGATAAATGCTATAGGAGTTTCCATATAGATTCTTTTGTTGAAGTCGTCACCATTTTCTTTTTCTTATTAAGCTTTACTCATCGTCGTTACTATTTTTAACATGAGTTTTATCCAAATACGTCTTAGAATCGTAAACCGCCACCCTGCCCACGGTGTCTTATCAACATAATGAAAAAATAAGTCGTTTGCTGGATGATAGACAGTAGAATTCCAAGGCTTACTACTTGACGCAAAATGTATAATGTAGGGATCTTTTAGAGCATTTGTCCATTCTTCTTGTGAAAATGGGCTATCTTCGCAGGAAGAGTTATTATATATGCTAGGAAGCTGATTCCATCTGAGTTCAAGTTCAGTCCATTTACCTGCAAGCACAGCATTTAGTGCATCTTGATCGTGCCAACGAATATGTTCTTTGTTGTCTTGAAGATATTGAATCACTTGCATGCTGATGTTTTCTGTTCGCATCTTCTCAAGATTGAGAACAAAAACTCCTGCGTTAAAGTATTTCTGGTGTGAGGGAATTCCCAGTTCTTTATAGTTTTTTAGTCCATAAAGTGAGGACACATAAGGTATTCCTATATCTGGTACGGCAAGTAGATAGTTATCCTCGATGTTGATATCCCATAATTTCGCCAAATCACCCTTTACTATTAAATCACTATCAAGATAAATTGCTTTGGAATAAGAATCTGGCAAAAGAACAGGAATAAGTATCTTATAATATCCCGCAACTGTGATATGACCTGATAATATCACGTTATTAAGCATGGCATCAGGTGGTTGTAACCAGTTGATAAGACATTGCTTTGAATCAGTTAGTTTTAAAATTCTATTTTTATTTTTTTTACTGATACCTCCATCAATGATAAAAAAAGTACAGTGGCGATTACTGCTGAGATTTTCTAATACTGAACAAATGACAACTGCCAAAGGCATTGCATATCTATCATCAGCACCACAAACAACAATAATAGATTCTTTGCTTGAAGGAGTGACCATTGTATTTTTTTGTTGTTAAGTAAGTTGTACCAAGAAAGAACTCAGAACACAGTTGTCAGACAATTTTGAATCTTAACTTATGGATTCGTTCCAAAGGATTTATCCGGGGGCTTGTACCATCAAGGAATCATTGGTCAGAAATATCTGGTTAATTGATATGTCGGTGATTCATAACTTGAGTTTTCTTTTTCTAAATAGACTATAAGCTTTTCAGTATAATTTTTGATATCGTAAGATTTTTCAAAGATTTTTATACAGTTATAGGAATATTCACTATAATGAGTTTTAATTTTTTGAATAGCTGAAGCTAATTCATCAATTGAGATTATAGAGACTCCTACTTTCTTTTCTTCTACATATTGCTGCAAATTAGTGTGACCCTTAACAATGACTGGTTTTCCACATCGAATAAACTCTACAAACTGACCTGACGCATTTGAGGTATAGAAATGATTTAGATCTTCAACAGCATAGTTGATAAAACCTATATCACACAGCTGAATCAACTGAGGTACTTTATCAGGTAACACTTTGAAAGAACTTATAAGAGGTAAAACTTCTACTTTGCCTAATAGTTCTTGGATTTCATCTGAAATGAAGCCGTGAAGGAACAAATCAAATTTATCAAAGTTTTGTTGATGGTATTGTATTAAATCATCACTACCACGCCAACTAGCAATGGAACCAGACTGCATTAATGTAGGAACTTTAGCTTTGCTCTTTAGTTCTTTTTTGGGTACTTGTATAGGTGGTAAGGATACAGGCAAAAAGAAAACATTGTCTAAAGTACCTTTATATCCAATGCTTTCCAATAAAAAATCTAGACGTTCTTTGTCTTGGATAATTAATTTTTTATTTTTTGCCAAACTTTTTCTTGTAAACTTAGCTATTACCCTGTGAATAAAAGCAGTCCTACAATAGTTTCTTGGTTCATCATAACCTAGTAAGTCATGACTCCAAAGAACTACTTCTTGTTTCAGAATGAACGAAGAAAGAACATATAAAAAGTTATCAACAGCTACAACAGCGTCATATTTTGTCTTCCCCAATTTAATTTTGTGTAAACGAAACACATCTTTTGTTAAAATGTATAAACGTTTCAATGATGAATAGATTTTACCTTTTCTGATAACATCATAAATAATGTTTTCTATCCAAAGTCCTCGTTCCTCCATATAAAAATAGTCAATTGTATAATGAACAGATAGTTCATCAATCAGATACTTCAAATGAGGATATAAATCCTGATCGTTAGGAAATGGGCTGACTATTAGTAATTTTTTTGATCTCATGTCTTTACTCTATCAATGTGATGATTAATTACAAGAAATCGACAACGAAAACGCTACCCCACGTATGAAACCCCAATGCTCTTCTTGACATCCATTCCATATCATTAATTATTTTCAAACCAACATCTTTAAGCAACAGATCTAATTCTGGCTTAAACAGATAACGCATTTGGTGGGTTTCTTGAATCTCTTCAACCGCACCGCTCGTTTTATCCTGAATAAAAATCTGATAGTTCACATCTACCAAGTTCTCATTAGGATAAATGACAGGTTCCGCAACTCTAGTGACCTTAATTTCTTCATCTTCTAGTCGCTTGACGCGGACACTCGGGCGATCGCTCAACACTGCAGGTCCATACCATATATCAAAAACAAAAATTCCGCCTGGCTTTAAATGTTCCTTGACAGTAGTAAAAGCTGCGAGTAAATCCTCATTCGTAGTTTGGTAGCTGATGACATGAAAAAGAGAGAGGATGACATCAAATGTCTGATTCAGCCTGAGGTGACGAATATCTCCGTGAGTAAATTTCAGTTGAGAAGCTAATTCTGGATCGAGTTGGGAGAGGCGGCTGTCAGCTTTTCGTAACATCTCCTGGCTCAAATCCACCCCATGAATTTGGTACCCTTCCTTTGCTAGGAGAACTGCATGATTTCCAGTACCACAGCCTAACTCTAGAATATTCTGTGCATTTGGTGCATGAGTTTGAATTAACTGTTGAATAAACTTCGTTTCTCCAACATAATCCTTATCTAGGTAGAGAAGATCATAGTAACGGGCATAGTTGTTAAAAATACTCATAATCAATCATCCAAACTTAAGTTTTCAGTAAAATTCGTGAGAAAAGAGAACGGAGTTATCTTGATGAAAAGGAATGATACAAGAGTCAACTCTAATCTTGCAAAATATTGATTGACATCATGACTACGTCGCGATCGCTTGTTTTTATATCCAACTCCACCACCTACTCGTTAAAAACTCAATCGCCAAACTGCTTAAGAAAGAAGATGACATATCTGCCCCATTATGTGTTGATACATATATCTGGTAATTGGTAATTCCAGTAATCTTTCCTGAGAACCCAGTCTAGTAATTCCCGATTGCATAAGACACTATTTTGATGAAATTGGTATCCCCTTTGATAAGCTTTCAAAAAACGCTCATTCAATTTATCCTTTTCTGTTTGCTTACGAAACAACTTTAGACCTATTTTTTTCAAAAACCTCAAAGGTTGTTTAATTTTATTAATTAGACTGACCTGCTCTAATTTCTCATTTGGTTGCCTAATATTTGAGTAAGAATCACAAACTCCTTGATAAAAAGAACGCTGCTCAAAGTATTCATACGTCATTCTTTCTTTAGGAACACTATGAAATACTAAGGCTTTAGGTTGATAAATGGCTTTGTATCCTTGGGAGTTAGCCTTCTGAGTTAACCCTGTTTCTCCATCTCCTTGCAGATACTGCAAATGTTTAGGAATACAATCAGGATGAAATCCACCAAGCTCGAAAAGAGCACTTTTACGAATTGAGAAGTTTAAGCCCCAAACATAGTTAGCATCAATGTTTCGAACTTGGTCACCAAAATCTAACAAACTCAGATAACCACAGAGTTTACCGTAGGGATGCTCTAACCAAAACCACTCTAGCCACTCAGGTGGTTCAACTTCGTACTTAGGTAAATTACGCCCACCCACAATTTGCACACTAGAGTCATCAAATGATTCTTGAATTGCTTGCAACCAGTTGACATCTGCTTCAATATCGTCATCTACAAAAATTAAAATATCACCCTTTGCTTCCAATGCTCCTCTATGACGACCTGATAACAATCCTGGTTCAACTTCGTAAATATAGTGGATTTTATGAAAAGGGTATGCAGCAATAGCAGCTTCTGTAACTTGTTTGGTATTGTCAGTTGAACCATTATCAACCACAATAATTTCAAATTTATCAGGTGAGAAGTTTTGCTGACAAATAGAATTGATTGCTAACTTCAGGGAGATCGCACGATTTAATGTAGGAATGATAATTGAAATCATATATGACTTAAGTAGATAGGCGGGAATAAACAACGTTATGTAAACAAAGGTAAATAGACACTTGCGATCATCGCTCAAAACAACTTCAGTGGAATGAAATCGAAAACGCTCAATGCTCGCGGTAACTCCTCCACTCTCTGCTTTTGCGCCTTAGTAAGAAAAATTCTCACTGCAATCTCTCCTTTACACATTTTTACATAATTCCGTTTCTTCACGCCCATCCACTTAAGCCTGTTTCATTTTTTGAGAATTCTCCTTATTTCAACATGTCCTTAACTGCCAGTGCCACCTGTGTCATTTGTTCCTCCGTGAGTGCCAGTCCACTAGGAACATAGAAACCTCGACGAGCGATGTTTTCTGCCACCGGGCAAGATTCTTCTTCAAACAATCCCATCTTTCTGAACACAGGTTGTTCGTGCATACACCAAAAGAAAGGACGAGTACCAATCTTGTGCTTCGCAAGATACTGCATCGCTTCTTGAGCGTCAAACGCTACATTGTCTTTCAGAACTAGACCGTACACCCAGTATATATTTGTTGCATATGTAGTCAGCGGCAACGGTAATTGTACGTCAGAGATATTTGCAAGTAACTCTGTGTAAATTTGTCCCATCCGTCGCTTACGTGCTACAAACTCATCCAAACGCTCTAACTGAGCAACGCCAATCGCTGCTTGTAAGTTAGTCATTCGCATATTCCAACCCAACTCTTCATGCACAAAGCGTTTTTGGGGTTGAAAGCACAAATTGCGTAAAGAACGGCAACGTTCTGCCAACTTCTCATCATTAGTCAGCAGCATTCCCCCCTCGCCTGTGGTGATGTGCTTGTTAGGGTAAAAACTGAAAGTACTGATAGTGCCTAAGCTACCACAACGGCGTCCTTTATAGGTTTGACCGTGCATTTCGGCAGCATCTTCAATAATGTGCAGCCCATACTTGTCGGCTAAGCCCAACACTTGATCCATATCCACAGGTAACCCATAGATATGAACAACCATAATAGCTTTTGTTCTGGGTGTAATTTTGGACTCAATTTGGTTAACATCCATATTCCAGGTGTGGGGATCACAATCTACCACTACTGGTACAGCACCAGCACGGACAATCGCCGCCGCACAAGAAATAATTGTGAATGTGGGCAGAATGACTTCATCCCCAGAGCCAATTCCTAATGCTGCAACTGCTGCATCAAGAGCAACAGAACCGTTGCAGACAGCTATTCCATATTTGCATCCTACACTGGCAGCAAATTGTTCTTCAAATTGTTTAACAAAGGGTCCTTCAGAAGAAATCCAACCAGTTTCGATACACTCAAATAAGTATTTCTTCTCGTTTCCATCTAGAAGTGGCTCGTTGACCGGAATTGGCTTCATAGCTGACTCAACTCTGGTATTTTAGCTGACTCTGCAGAAATGCCCACAAACCGGGTTTTATCCTGCTCTCCCAAATAAGGACCTTGTTTAACCTCAATCATCTCGACTTCTTCAAGCACCTCAAAACCATGCCCACCAGTGACTAGAAGAATTACATCACCAGCTTCTAACATTCGGCTTTCTAGATACTTCTGTTGGTCGTTGTAAAAGTCAACACGCAACTTGCCTCTTTTGAGAAAAAGAACCTCTTGAGTATAAAGCACTTCACGAGGTACGGCATTATGGACGTGAGGTTGAATAATTTTTCCTTTTGGATGGTGCATATACGCTAATTGTTGGGAAAGTTCGTTGGGTGTGAAGAAGTGAATCCCTGGTTTGTCAAATTTATGGGAAATAATCACAGCAAGTAACTGATCCTGGTAGAGAATTTGTTCTATCATGATTCATTCAAGTCGAGTATAGGTAATTTATAATACCATTAGCGTCATCTGAAAAGACAGCCGACTAGCTCTACTTTATGCATTTTTCACAAATCGCAAATGCGTATGCTCAAACCCTGATTTCTCAGTGAAATTAAGTTTTTTGATGTCAACAGAATTCCTCACAATGGAAAAAGTTTTGTGCGACTGGCTATAACTTTTGCCAAAAAACAAGGCTGGCGTTGTTATTTTTGGATAAAGTCGATATCATTATGTATTTTTATAGACAGCATTCTGAACAATTAATACTCCCGAAAAAGTTCAGAATTACAATAAATTGCAGCTTGTTATCTCTCATCTTATTCCATTGAACTACTTACATGAATCCAGGTAAACACTTATTGCTTGTAAATTTATGTTCAAATCTTTACTCAGAGAGAATGCAATAATAACCAATTTCCAGAATTTGATTTCATTCAACTTTCAGTGTTTCTTATTTACAGAAAACTTCAGGATGAGATAGTTTGTCCCAAGACAACCTCCTGATAATTTCCTGACTTGACTATCCTTCCACGCTCAAGTACATAGATGCGATCGCAATGTTCGACAGTGGAAAGTCTATGAGCAATAAGAATTAACGTTTTTGTACCACTCAATGACCGGATTGCCTCAGAAATCAGGTTCTCTGTTTCATTATCTAATGCTGATGTCGCTTCATCTAAAATCAAAATCTCTCTTTGGTGGTAAAGCGCTCTAGCAATTCCTATCCGTTGGCGCTGACCACCAGACAACCGTACCCCACGCTCTCCAACAGCAGTTTTTATTCCATCAGGGAGCTGCGAAATCAATTCTTCAAGTTGAGCAGTTTGAATTGCCTTTTGCAATTTTTGTGAATCAATTTGCTCATCCAGAACACCAAAAGCAATATTCCTCTCGATCGTGTCATCCATTAGGAAAATAGATTGCGGAATATAGCCAATCAAATTTTGCCAAGAGCGTAAGTTATCATATATTGACACTCCATCAACTCTAATATCTCCATGATTAGGTATCAGCAGACCTAGAATAACATCCACCAAAGTTGTTTTACCTGCCCCAGACTTACCAATAAGAGCAATAGATTGACCCTTCTTAAGAGTTAAAGAAACATTTTCTAACGCATTTTCTGAAACATTAGGGTAAGAATAATTGATTTTGTTAAGAATTAGAACGTTACGAAAATTTAATTTTTGAATGGAAGTTGATTTACCAATCGTAACATTGGACTCTGATTTATATAAACTTTTTATAGATTTTATACTTTCTAATTTATTGGTCTCTAATTCTTTCAAATCGAAATACAACTTATTCAGTGAGTAGCTTGAATTTCTTAATGTACCAATTGCAGACATTAATTGACTAGCCGCTGGAATCAAGCGAATTGAGGCGACGGCAAAAATGCTTAAAATTGAGATTAGGTTTTGTGGATTTTGATTGAATACTAAAGATACAGAAATGAAACATACTATAAATGTAACTAGAAGTGCTTCAATTGCAATACGTGGTAAGCTTTGAAAAACTTGAAATAAACTACCTGTCAATGCGTGTCTCTGAGCTTGTATGTTCATCTGACTCTCAAAGTACGATTCGCAACCTATAACTCTTGTTTCTTTTAATCCTCCTACACTATGATTGATAATCCGAATCATTTCAGTATCTGATTCACTGCCTTCTTTACCCCAATAAGCCATCTGGTCTTTAAATTTATTGTAAAAAGCAAATGCCAATGTCAGCATTAACAAAATGCTAGCTGTCGCCGAAAAATCTGTTTTCAGTAACAGCAATATCAAAGCAGATACAACAACACTATTTGCTGCAGAACTCAAAAGAGGAAGTGTGACAGAGTAACAGAAAAGAAAAGTTTCGTGAATGATATTCTGAATTAATAAAGCACTATTTTTATTTAAATGATAAGTGTAATTAACTGTTAAATAACCATGCAGTAACCTGAGTTTAAGTAATCCCTGCTGAGTGAGACTGAAATCATAAATGTATCTTTGAACTTGAAAGTACAATAATGATTTAATGCCAAAAATAATAATAATTCCCAAACCGAGTAGAGCAATATATTGACTAGTAGATTGAAAACCTGAATTCACGTAGCCCCAATTTAACCAAGAGCTTTTAAAAACTAAATCTGGGTTTGTGGCTAAACTCATAAACGGTCCTACTAGTCCAATACCTAAAGCATCCAAGACAGAAATTAATAAAAATAAACATAAGAGAATAAAAATCGTTCTTTTTTTCGCCGATATAACGTATAAAAACTTTGAAAAATATTTTTTCATTTTACTTAGTTAATTAGATTAACACTCCAATCTTGTACCTTCAAGGATTTGATATAACAGCTGAATCAAGAAGCTTCAATGAAAAGCTTGAGCAACAATAATGATTCACCAATCATAACCATTCCGAATTTTGATTGTCTTAGTCAACCGTTGCCTTTACCTTAACCTTAGGTATAATTTTGTCTGCTAACATATCAAGCAAGGTTACTAGAACCATTTTTCCTTAGAATCACTAAATCTTGAAGATTGTCTATAACTCCTTTTTGTATGTCCAAAACTTCAAAATTGTCACTCCATTCTTCACGAATATATTTTTCGGAGTGATAGGTTGTACCATAAGATTGGTCTATTCCTGGAAAGAGTTTGTTTCTCATTTCAGAAGAGAGATTAACTCCTGGGTATTCTAAATATAAAATTCCCTCTTTTTCGAGTTTTTCAGGTGTGACATCAAGATTCATATTTTTTGTTTTTTTTATAGTTAAAGAAAAGTCTCCTAAAACAGTAATTAAGGCTAATCCATTAGGTTTTAAAATTCTAGAGATTTCATTGAGCCAAGGTTTTTGCTTTGACACTGGCAAATGAGTCCATATTGAAACAGAATAAACAGTATCAAAAAAATTATCATCATACTTTAAAGGAGGGTCGTATTGATTACAACTAGCATTTGCCTCCGGAAATGCCTTTGATAAATAATTGATCGCTGAAGAGTCAACATCGGTAGCAAAGATTTTAGGTATGTCTGGATAAAAAAATTGCAGAGTTCTACCACACCCAGCACCAAAATCCAAGATCTTTAAATGATTGATTTGATTGCTTTGATAAGTCACAATTGACTTTTTAATTGGTTCATAGCAATTTCTTCCACTTTTCAGGAAACCGCCAATCTTGTAGTGAGCACCCACTCTGACCCTATTTTCCATCGGCGGAATCGGAGCATAGTAGTTATTAAATATTCTATAAAAAGAGACGTAGAGAGGATCAAAAACGAAAATCAATCGCTTAATCAGATATTTGGATCTAGAAATTGCTTCTGTCATTATTGAATCTCTATCCATTAATGAAATTAACTGTTCTGTTTATTGACAAAGGCGATCAACTCTGAACTTATCACCTATGGTCTTTACTAAAGCTTCCTCATTAATTCCGTCTTACAACTACAGAATGTCGAGACACACTACGACTCGAATCAACTGCTTCTTTTGTGTAGTAAAAGTAGCTGTCAGGCTCACTCTTGACATTCACACCATTAATCACCATACCCAACACATTGTGTCCTGACTGTTTCAAAAAGTCTTTAGCCGCATTGGCACTCGAAAAATCAACCACCCCTGGACGAACGACCCATAATATACCGTCAACTAGATTGCCTAAAACCGCAGCATCTGCGACTCCTCCTAAAGGAGGGGTATCAAAGATGACGAAATCATATTCCTCTGTAAACGAGCTAACAAGTGCAGCCATACACTTAGAATCTAATAGTGCCACTGGATTTGGAGGTACAACTCCAGAGGGAATAACGTCTAGGTTAGGCATGGCTTCCTGTAAGGCGACATTAAGTGTATCCGGATTAACTATGACATGACTTAAACCTACAGCATTCGTCAAATTCCAAATATGATGCTGGACTGGATGACGCATATCGGCATCGACCAGCAGAACCCGATGCCCCACTTGAGTCATTGCCATAGCTAAATTTGCTGCTACCTCAGATTTACCCTCACCAGACACAGAACTTGTCACCACAATAACTCTTGGTTCCCTATCCGAACTTAAAAACTTCAAGTTGGCTTGCAGCATTTGGTAGGCGTCACCAACAGGGAAGTGGGGAATGTCTCTACCAATCACCTTGGGAATTGATTGATCCACCTCTGGCACTCTCAAACTCTTCTTCTGATTTCTACCTGTTAAAGGTATGACCCCGAGTAAGGTGTATTTGAACAATTCCTTAGCTTGTTTAACTGTCTTAAGTGATGGGTCAATTGTATCTAAAGCAAAGGCAGCAACGGCACCAAACAGGACACCTAAAATCCCTCCAGCCCCGATAATCAGAATTTTTCCACTCCCAATTGATTTATCAGGTACCAAGGCAGGGGAGATGACACGAGCATTTCCAATATTTTGATTTTCTGCTACTTGAACCTCTTGCAGTCTTGTCAAGAGTGTTTCGTAAGTCGTTTGAGCCGCTTTGAGTTTCCGCTCAAGTTCCCGCTGAGTCTGTTCTAGCTTGGGCAAGATGTTTGCTCGTTCTTTGTAGACAGTCCGTTGGTTAGACAATGTAGCGATTTGTTTGACTAAACCAACGCGTTGTGCTTCCGTGCCAGCATAATCTTCCAGTAGCTTTTCTCGCAAAGAGCCATTCTGTAAATTCCCTAGAGAAATTTGCTGATTGCTGCCAGTGACCTGCTTCATCCGCTGTTGTAGCACGCTGTTGAGAGCAGCAACTTTTTCTTCCAAGTTGACAATAATAGGGTGTTCTGGCTTCAAACGAGTACGCTCAACTGCAAGCTGGCTTTGTGCTTCCTGTAGTTGAGTCAGCACTTGCTGAATTCCAGATGCCTGAGTCAATGAGGAATTGGTTAGAGTTTGCGACGAATCAATTTTCGCTTGAGCCTGTAACTTTTGTGACCTAGCAGTGACATCTTCTAGTTGAGCCTGGGCTTGAGAAATTTGCTCATTTAATTTGGCGATCGCTTGAACTGCAGCACTGGCTTCTTCTTGAAGGGTGATGATTTTATTGTTCTCTTTGAATTGACGCAGCGCTGACTCAGCTTGTTTTACAGATACCTCAGTTGTCGGTAGTTGTTTTTGAATAAACTTGCGGGCTGAGACTGCCTCTTGTCGATTCGCTTCTATGTTATTTTTGATGTAAGCCTGCATGACCTTATTGACAACTCTCGCAGCCAGTTTTGGGTCTTTGTCAATGTAAGAAACTTGCAGGATTTCAGTTCCTTTGAGACTGCTGATTTTAAGTGAATTGGTTAATTCCTCAATTGTGATGGCTTTGCCCTTATCATCTCTGAGGTTAAGTTCTGCAATAGTTTCCTGAATCACTGGAACGGATGCCACTATCTTCGCTTGAGTCTCGGACGGATTACTTTCCATAGTTAAAGTATCAAGCCGTCCAATCGCTTCCCCCAAACCTGTTAGAGAGGAGGTACGATTCGTCTTAATCAACAGACTTCCCTCTGCCTTGAACGTGGGTTTTGATGAGAATGCAAGTAAGGATGCAAGGGTCACAACAACACCACAAACCCCTACTGCAGGTAGCCAGCGTCTTTGCAGGATCAGCCAGTATTTTTGAAAATCTATTTCTTCAGAGTTTGGTACAGGCTCCATAGCAGACATTGATTTTCCTATCGCATTTATGATTGGTATTGTCTGACGCACTCAATCTCCAAACTGGAAATCTTTACTTCCGTTATAGCTAACCATCTGTGCATGTCTGCGAGTAAACTCGCCTACGGAAGGATTTCCCTCTGGGTGAATGACCCCTATCGCTTGTTGCCAAAGTTCTGGAGATACTATCGATACCTCATAGGTGCAACTCTCCTTGTTTTGAGTTTTAGTAACACGCCTTTTAACATGGTACCATTTGGTTTGTTGGCATTGGTCACACCAAAATGCCTCCAACCATTCACCTTCCAGACAAACCGCAGTCTTGGCCGCTACCAAAATCAAAGCATTTTGTCGGCTAATTCCCCGTTGCTGGAGTTGTCCAGCACGATCCGCAAATAGAGGATACTTTTGACTAACGCTCTCAAGATAGCACCCATGAATTGGACAGTAGATCGCCCGTCTTTTTGAACGGTTCCGATTTCGGTTACATCTTCTATGCAATTTGACCTCCAGCATCGGTAAATACACCACATAGCAAAATAAGCTTACGTTGGAGAAACTGCGGTTAGGAAGACCGTATCACCCAACACCTACTACTTTAAAATCTCCTGTGTCATTAAAATCAAATAAATAGTTACCGACAAACAGCTTAGTAATCAGTAGTCGGATTTTTTCTTAAAGGCAAAAGAAAGTTTCTATCATGGGTCGTCATTTGTGACTCACTTAATCAAATTGAAAAATACACTCCATTGCCAAGAAATTAACCTATTAAGGAGGTATGAGCCTAGGTTGTTAGGTAGAATTAAAAACTTTCATACCACTGGATAGACCGTGAGCTTGAACGTTTTTGATTTTAGTTACACTATTTCTCTGATTCGGCCTTCTTATGAGGCTACGTTGGAGGGACTGAGATCAAAAAGACCATCAAAGCCCAACTCCGGACATCAACAATAATCAGATATTTTTTGACAACCATATATCCAGTGAACCGATACCAGATAATCTATAGAGATTGCTACTATTTCCCTAATACTCTACATAAACTTAGCCTCAAATAAATACTGCATATCCTGAATACAGTTGAAAACTAGATATGTTTAACGTGTAATCAACATGTTTTAGAGTATAACAAATCTCTGTTGTCATTTGATTGTAAGCAGAAGTTTGTTTGAAATTCTCTCCAAAAGTAAAAACAAAGTACAGATTTTGACCATCATAAGCCTTACTCAATTGATAAAAAGTTTGCCAAACGGATTGCCAGAATTGTTCTAGAGCTTAAGTAAGTAGTCATTCTTCTCAGTAATTGTATCGTACTACATATTGCTTTGCAACTACCTGAGTTCAGTCTAATGTTTGAAGAATTAATAAAACTATTGGGGGATTGATAATTATGACTGTTGAGCATTCGCCAGTTATGGCATAGAGTTTAATCTTTTTTGACTTTCTCTATATATGCTAGCAGGAAATTATACTTAGCCATATA